>NZ_ATHV01000028.1 GCF_000422205.1 Desulfovibrio sp. X2 | reverse complement strand
CGGATGCAAGGAACAAGGAAAGGCCAAGCCCGACGCGTATTCCGCATACGCGAGGGTTTGGCCTTTCCGCAGTGACGCCGCAGATGGCGCCTTTTCAGCGCCCCGACCAGGGAGGGCTCCTCGCCCTCCCTGGACCCTCCCCGCAAGGGGTTACCCCTTGACCTTCCTTCGCTCTCGATATGCCGGCCGACGAACACGGGCGGCCTGGGCGTGAAAAGCCGCCGAAAAACGGCGTCCCCCGTTTCTCAGGGCGCTCAAAAAGCGTCAGATGCAAGGCTCAAGAAAAGTCCAAGCCCGACGCGTAGTCCGCCTACGCGAGGGTTTGGACTTTTCGCAGCAACGCAGCAGATGGCGCTTTTTCAGCGCCCTGACCACGCGCCCCTCCCTGGCCCCTCCCACGCGAGGCTAAGCCTCGACCTGTTCCGCTCATGGCACGCTCGGCCCCTGCGTCCCAGGCAACCCGGGCGTGAAAAGCCGCCAAGAGACAACAACCTTCTCTCTCAGGGCACTCAAAAAGCGTCAGATGCAAGGCGCAAGAAAAAATCGCGCCCGACGCGTATTGCGACATACGCGAGGGCGCGATTTTTTCGCGGCGACGCCGCAGACGGTGCCTTTTCAGCGCCCTGAGCTAACGGAGTTTGCGCCCGACCATGTCGGCGGAGTCGAGGACAGTGTTCACGTACATTTCACTGTGGTTGTAGCGCCACACGGCCTTGCGCCGGGCGGAGGCGTACTTCTTGCCGGTGCGGTAGCCGCTGGCGTGCAGGTAGCGGGCGATGCTGAAGACGGCGTCCTCGAGGCAGAAGAGGTCCACCTTGCCGTCGCCGTTGCCGTCCACCCCGAGCTGCACGGCCGAGGAAGGCATGAACTGGCAGAGCCCGATGGCCCCGTAGACCGAGCCGGGTATGGTCGCGGCCTCGCGGCCGCAGCTCTCGGCGTAGGACAGGAGCGCGGCCAGCTCCTCGAAGGCCCACTGGGCCTTGTCGGCCATGCGGCCCATCAGCCACTGCCGCTGCTCGGGCGTCACGGTGCGGCCCTCGAAGGCCGGGGCCACGTCCTGCCAGGAAGCGGTCGCGGCCATGCTGGACAGGGCCACGAAGGCGTTGTGCCCGCCGAGCGAACGGCCGTAGCGGGTCTCCACGTTCAGGATGCCGAGGACCGTGGCCGGAGGGATGCCGTACTGCTTCTCCGCGGCCTTGAAGAGCTTCCTGTGGCTGGAGTAGAGCTTGGCGGCCTCGTTGATGCGCTCGGGCGTCAGGGCTCCGGTGTAGACCGGGCGCTTCGCCTGCGGCTTCTCCGGGGGCGGGGGCGGGACCACGAAATTCGCGGGCGCGTGCTCGGTGGCGGCGTCGAGCCGGTCGAGCAGCTTCCAGGTCGGCCAGCCGTTCACGCGCAGCCCCTCGTGGAGCTGGAACGCGCGCACCGCGGCCATGGTCTGCTCGCCCACGCGGCCGTCCGCCTCGCCCTGCATCCAGCCGAGCGCGATGAGCCGCTCCTGCACGCGCTGGTACATCCAGTCGCGGTACTTGATCTCGTAAAGGGTGCGCATCTTGCGCCCCATGACCATGGGGTCGTAGACGGTCTCGGGCCGGTCGTAGAGGGCGGCCACGCGCTCCGGGTCATGGCCCAGGGCGGAGAGGCGGCGCACCAGATCGGGCCAGGGCGAGGCCGAGGCCTGCGCGGGAGCCTGCCCGGAAGATGCGGCGGCGCCTTCCTCGGCCGGGGGAGGCGAGGCGTCCTCCTCCGTGACCGGAGCGGCCGCGGCGTCGGCCTGGTCCGCAGACTGGGCGGACTGGGCATCCGTCCGGGCGCCCGTCTGGGCGTCGGCCCCGGCCTGGGCGGTGCGGGCCCCCGAGGGGTCCGAATCCTTGCCCTTGGCGCAGCCGAAAGTCGCGAACGCCAGCAGGAAAAGAAGAAACGCGAGGGAACAATAGCCCAGCGCGCGTGCCGAAAAATACATCCCTTTGTGCAGACGCGGCTGCGCCACGAAAACCTCCTCGCCTTGCTGCAGGCGTTTTACGCAGTGTAAGAAAGCCGCCTCAAAATGCAACTCCTTTCCACGCACCCCACGTTACATTCGTGATGCATGCCGTCGCATCCGCAACTATAGAATCATGCCATGCATTCCGCCCGGCAGGCGCAACCGCCCGAGCGGCAGTTCGTCCGCTCCCGGGCTAGCCCTCTTCGGCCGCCGCCTCGCGGCCCTCCCCGCGGCGCTCGCCGCCATCCGGCACGACGGGAAAATGTTCGAAGGCGCGGCAGTGCGACCATTCCGCATGCTCGCGCGTGATCGGGAAGGAGCGGCACTTGAGGGGCCGGTGCTCGTAGATGCCGCAGCCCCGGCCTCCTCCTGGCAGGGCGCGCAGCCAGGGGCAGCGCTTGAAGAACTTCCCGGTCTTCGGATTCTTCCAGGCCGTGTAGAGCGTGTGCCCCGCCCGCTCCTCCACGCCCACCAGGCGCAGGATGCGGTAGAGGCCGAGGCTGCGCCACCAGGCGACCTCCTCGTACGAGAGGCGCCCCCGGAAGGCGTCCGGCATGGAGGTGCAGCAGGAGCCGCACAGGCGGCAGGCGAAGCCCGCCGGCGGCATGAGCGCCACGCCCGCGGCCTGGGCGGCCAGGACCTCCGGCGCGAGGCCGAGCAGCGCGGCGGCGGCGGCGAGCGCCGCCTCGAGGTCGGCGCCGCGGTCGCGGGCATTATAATGATAGGCGGGCGACGGATAGCGGACCTCGCCGGGCAGGTCGGCGCGGCCGCAGACCGTCCAGACGACCCCGGTGAGCCGGTCGCACGTCTCGCGCAGCGTGAAGCCGCGCTTGAGCAGGAACTTCTCGAGCGTGGACAGGCAGAGCCCGAAGGGCCCCTGCCCCATGCCGGGGCCGAGCGCCTGCCCGGCCCCGCCTCTATCCCGTGAAACCTCTTCCTGGAAACGATCCTGATCCTGGCGCTCGGACATGGGCGCTCTCCTCCTGTGCAGCACGGAGCGACTCGCCGGGCACGCGGCCCGGCCCCGGAACCGGAAGAAGGGGGAGGCCCCTAGGGGCAGTTTTCGGAAACGAAGAGGACGTGGACCATGAGCGATGCTCCGCCCGAAAGAGGTTGGCCCGGCCGACGATCGGAGGGCGAGCCGGATATAGGACCGAACGATGCCCGGCGCAAGGGGTCCTCTCGATCCTTGCTGCGCCTTGACTTACGGACATCGGCCCGCGCTTCCCTTTGACGGCCGCAGGCCTTCCGGCTACAGTGCGCCTTCGCGGGATTTCCCCGCTGTTTTTCGGCACGTCCTCTGGCCTTGTCTTTCTTTGCAAGGAGCCGATGCAATGGAACAGTTCGCGCGCTTGCAGCGCCTTCCCCCCTACGTCTTCGCCACGGTCAACGAACTCAAGATGCAGATGCGCCGCCAGGGCGAGGACATCGTGGACCTCGGCATGGGCAACCCCGACGTTCCCACTCCGCAGCACATCGTGGACAAGATGTGCGAGGCCGCGCACAAGCCCATCAACCACCGCTATTCCGCCTCCAAGGGCATCAAGGGCCTGCGCCTGGCCATCGCCAACTGGTACCTCAGGCGCTTCGGCGTGGAGATCGACCCGGACACCGAGGCCGTGGTCACCATGGGGTCCAAGGAAGGCCTGGCCCACCTCATGCTGGTCATGCTCGCGCCCGGCGACGTGGTCTTCGCGCCGGACCCGGCCTACCCGATCCACCCCTACGCCGCGATCATCGCCGGGGCGGACGTGCGCCGCATCCCCATCGGCAAGGACCGGGACTTCTTCAAGGACCTGGCCGTCGCCACGCAGCAGACCTGGCCCAAGCCCAAGCTCCTGGTCATCAACTACCCGCACAACCCCACCGCGGAGACCGCGGATCTCGACTTCTTCCAGGGCATCGTGGACTACGCCAAGGAGAACAAGCTCTGGGTCATCAACGACCTGGCCTACGCCGACTTCGGCTTCGACGGCTACGAGCCGCCCTCCTTCCTGCAGGCCAAGGGCGCCAAGGACGTGGGCGTGGAGTTCTACTCCCTGACCAAGGGCTACTCCATGGCCGGCTGGCGCATCGGGTTCTGCTGCGGCAACCAGCAGATGGTCCAGGCGCTCACGCGCATCAAGTCCTACCTGGACTACGGCATCTTCCAGCCGCTGCAGATCGCGGCCGTGGCGGCGCTGAACTCGCCGCCGGAGTGCCCGCGCCAGATCGTCGGCATCTACCAGGACCGCCGCGACGCGCTCTGCGAAGGGCTCGAGCGCATCGGCTGGGAGATCGACCTGCCCCGCGCGACCATGTTCGCCTGGGCCAGGATTCCCGAGGAGTTCAGGCACATGGGCTCGGTGGAGTTCGCCAAGATGCTCCTCAAGCAGGGGCACACCGCCGTAGCGCCGGGGCTCGGCTTCGGCCACTACGGCGACGACCACGTGCGCTTCGCGCTGGTGGAGAACCGCCAGCGCATCAACCAGGCCGTGCGCGGCATCAAGAAGGCTCTTGGGGGCTAGCGTGGGCAAACCCGTCGTCATCGGACTCGCCGGTCTCGGCACCGTCGGCCAGGGGCTCGTGCGCATCCTGGCCGAGAACGCCGACTGGATCAGGCGGCGCATCGGCCACGACATACTGCTGAAGCGCGCGGTCGTGCGCGACCTGAACAAGCCGCGCGGCGTAGAGCTGCCCGAAGGCACCGTGGTCTCCGACCGCCTCATGGACCTGGTCGAGGACCCGGAGATCGAGGTCGTCTGCGAGCTCATGGGCGGGCTTTCCGCCGCCGAGGAGCTCATGCGCGCCGCGCTCGCCGCGGGCAAGCACGTGGTCACGGCCAACAAGCACCTGCTGGCCGAGCGCGGCCAGGAGCTCTTCGCCCTGGCGGGCGAGCGGGAACGCTGCCTCTACTACGAGGCCTCCTGCGTGGGCGGCGTGCCGGTGGTCCAGGCGCTCAAGGAATCGCTGGCCGGAAACCGCATCGTGAAGCTCACCGGCATCATGAACGGCACGGCCAACTTCATCCTCTCGGAGATGACCAGCAACGGGCTGGACTTCGAGACCGCCCTGGCCGAGGCCCAGGCGCTCGGCTACGCCGAGGCCGACCCGTCCTTCGACATCGACGGCATCGACACCGCGCACAAGCTCGTGCTGCTCGCGCGCCTGGCCTACGGGCAGCACTACCCGCTCTCCGAGCTGCCCGTGCGCGGCATCCGCGACGTCTCGCGCGAGGACATCGCCTTCGCGCGCGAGTTCGGCTACCGCCTGAAGCTCATCGGCCAGGTGCGCGAGGTGGACGGACGCCTGGAGGCGGGCGTCTTCCCGGCCCTGGTCAAGTACACCTTCCTGCTGGCGCGCGTGGGCGGCAACTACAACGCCGTGCGCATCGAGGGCAACGCCGTGGGGCCGATCATGCTCCACGGCCAGGGCGCGGGCGACCTGCCCACGGCCTCGGCCGTGCTGGCGGACATCATGGCCATCGCCCGCGACGCGAGGAAGCCGAACAACACCGGCTTTCCGGAGAACCCGCTGCCCGCGGCCCCGATCCTTCCCCCGGAGGACGCGGAGAGCCAGTACTACTTCCGCTTCCGCGTGGCCGACAGGCCGGGCGTCATGGCCGCCATCACCCGGGTCATGGCCGACCGCGACATCTCCATCGCCCAGGCCATCCAGAAGGGCGAGGAGGGCGCGTCGGACGTCTCGCTCGTGATCATCACCCACGAGGCCCCGGCGCGCATGGTGCACGACGCCCTGGCGACCATCGACGCCATGGACTTCGTGACCGCGCCCACGGTCAACTACCGCATCCTCTAGCGTTCCCTTTCCACGGTCGCGGCCGCGCGCGGAAGTCCGCGCGCGGCCGCGACCGCATTCCGCTCCCATTCCGCAGTATTGCCCAGGACCGGCAAACCGCCTACAAGAAGGATGGAGGGACCGCCGCGCCCCGCGGCTCCCCGAGACCGGCGGCGGACATGGCACGACAGAGCGAGACCGAATACCACGTCGCGGTGGAGCAGCTCCAGCCGGGCGTGTTCATCCGCCTGGACGGGGCATGGTTCGAGCATCCCTTCCTGTTCAACAAGTTCAAGATCAAGAACTGGGAACAGATCAATACCCTGAAGAAACTCGGCATCGACAAGGTCGTCTACATCCCGGAACGCAGCGACCATCTCCCGCTGCGCCCGGCCGAGGCCGAGGCCGAGTCGGGCCACCACCTGGGCGCGCGCCCGGAGGTGCCGCCGGAGCGCGACGCGGCCGTGCAGTTCCTCTGGCAGCTGAAAAAGGACCGCATCGCCAAGCTGAGGCAGAAGCACGAGAGCCTGAAGCGCTGCAAAAAGGAGTACGAGGCGGCCCTGGCCCGCATGCCCGGCCTGCTGCAGGGCATCTTCTCCGGCACCGAGGAGATCGTGCGCCAGGCGGGCGACACGGTGCACGCCATGGTCGGCACCTTCCTCGGCGACACCGACGCCATCGTCAACATCCTCACGGTCGCGGAGCAGGAGGAGACGCTCTACAGCCACTCCCTGAACGTGGCCGTGCTCTCATTGATGCTCGGCCGCACGCTCGGCCTGTCCAAGGCGGAGATGCACTGCCTGGGGCTCGGCGCCCTGCTGCACGACGTGGGCAAGATGCGCATCGACCGGCGCATCCTGCGCAAGAAGGAAGCGCTGACCAAGCCAGAGCGGGAAGTGGTGCGCATGCACCCGCAGTACGGCGTGGAGACGGTGGCCAAGGCGGCTGGCTTTCCGGTCGAGGCGGCCGAGGTCATCGCCCAGCACCACGAACGCATGGACGGCTCGGGCTATCCGCGCGGGCTTCCCGGCAAGTCCATCCGCAGGCTCGCGCGCATCGTGGCCATCGCCGACGTCTACGACAACCTGTGCAACAACGCCCAGGCCGTCCCACAGGGCGCGGCCGAGGCCATGACGCCCTACCAGGCCCTGGCGCACATGTACACGCGGCAGCAGAACCTGCTGGACATGGAAATCTTCGCGCTCTTCATCCATTCCCTGGGCATCTACCCGCCCGGGACCTTCGTCAGGCTCAGCAACGGCATCCTGGCCATGGTCATCGCGGTCAACCCGGCCAATCCGCTGAAGCCCTCGCTCGTGCTCTACGACGCTGAGGTGCCGCGCGAGGAAGCCGTGATCTTCGACATGGACGACGACCCGGACGTGAGCGTCGCCGCCACCCTGGAGCCGGTCCAGGTGCCTGCCGACGCCGTCGCCTACCTCAACCCGGGCATGCGGGTGACCTACTTCCCCGAGCAGGGCGCGCGGCCAGCCTAGCACCGGGGTCTGCCGGAGCGTCGCGCGGCGCACCCGCCACCGGACGACCTTGCCTTTCATGCCTCGGCCCGTTATGTCCTCCGCGACAGACGACGCGTTTCCAGGACAGAAGAACAGATGAATCCCTCTGAGCCCTCCGCAACGGCCAAGTCGCGCCTCCTGATCGTGGACGACGACCCCGAGGCCCGGCTGCTCCTGCGCGTTGCGCTCGCGCCCCACACCGAATGCGACGAGGCCGGATCCGGCGAGGAGGCCCTTTCGCTGATCCGGGATTCCCTGGACCGGGGGGCACCCTACCGCGTGGTCATCCTCGACGTGCTCATGCCGGGCAGGGACGGGCTCGCGACGCTCGAAGACATCCGCAGGATCGAGGCCGAACGCCGCGTGCCGCACGGCGAGCGCGTGGACGTCCTGATGGCCACGGCAGTGGACGACGCGGACAAGATCTGGAACGCGCACCTGCAGGGACTCGCGGCGGGCTACCTGGTCAAGCCTCTGCGTACCGGCATCCTCCTGCGCCGCCTGCGCGAGCTCGGCGCCATCGCCTGACCATCACCTGACCATCGCCTGCCTTCCGGCAGTCACCGCCCCCCCTTCCCTCCAATGGCCTAGTAGTCCGGCGGCCCGTCCTCCGGGCAGTGCCGCTCGGGCATGGCGCCGCCTTCCTCGGCGGCCTGCTCTTCCAGCGGTTCCACGTGGATGGACACGTTCATGGCGGGCAGGATGCGCTTGAGCTCGTTCTCCACGTCGCAGCACACGTCGTGCGCCCGCTTGACCGTGGTCTCGCCGGGCAGCAGGAAGTGGAACTCCACGAAGCGCTGCCGTCCCGATTTGCGGGTCCGCAAGGCGTGGATCTCCGAGCGCTCCGGACCGATGCGGCGCACGGCCTCGACGATGGCCTCCTCCTCTTCCTCGGGCAGGGAATGGTCCATGAGCCCGCCCACGGAACGGCGCAGCAGCTCCCAGCCCGTATGCGCGATGTTCACGGCCATGATCGCGGCCAGCAGGGGATCGAGGAAGCCCAGGGTGGGGGCGAAGAGCAGGATGGTGAGCGCGGCCACCAGTCCGGCCGAGGTCCAGACGTCGGTCATCAGGTGGCGCGCGTCGGCCTCGAGCACGATGGAGTCGTACTCGCGCGCGGCGCGCAGCATGACCCGGGCCACCCCCCAGTTGACCGCGGCCGCGGCCACGGCGGCCAGAAGGCCCGGCCCCAGGTGGGCCAGCGTTGCGGGGTGCAGGAAGCGGTCGACGGCAGCCCCTGCGATGCCCACCGCGGCGCACAGCACCAGAAGGCCTTCCATGCCCGAGGAGAAGTACTCGGCCTTGCCGTGGCCGTAGGCGTGCCGCTTGTCCGGCGGGGCATGGGCCACGGTCAGGGCGATCACGGCGATTATGCCCGCGCTCAGGTTGACCAGCGATTCCATGGCGTCCGAGAGCAGGCCCACGGACGAGGTCATGTACCAGGCGCCGAACTTGAGGATCAGCCCGATGATGGAGGCCGCCACGGAAAGCATGGCGTAGCGTCTGACGGAAGTGACTTGCATTCACGGCTCCTTGCCCTGGCTGTATACCAGCCACGCGAATACGGTCCAGCCGTGAGAACAAAAATCGTTTGCAACACACATTGCCAATGGCAGCCAGGTACTATATTTTATATTCTATTTATCTATTCAAACACAAACCTTCGGATAAATTCCAATGAAAACAGGCGATGTCTCAGTCACTGAACTAATGCGAGATATTCTAAATGATTCTGCATTATTATCAGAATTGATCCCAATTTATGGTGGATTTTTTTCAAACAGCCTTGAAAGGGTCGCGAGAGCGATTGAAAAACGTAGGCTCAGATTTTTCCTTGAGGAAATAAAAAGATGTGACTGCACCATACCGAAAGATATAGTAGAAAGTGAAGAATTTGTTCATGCATTTCTATGCACATCCGAGTATGTGAATAGAACATTAAGATTAGAAAAAATTACTATACTCGCCAACGTTTTCAAAGAATACTGCAAATCGATAAACAGAAACAACATTTCTGACAACACAGACAAATTAGAGTATATTCTTTCACTTGTTAATGACCTTGGAGTTGTGGAAATAAAATTGCTCAACTTACTTGAAGAATTTGAAGAAAATGCAATAAGAATTAATTCTAGTTTTAAGAAAACAGAACCTGATAATGAATACCATTTGCAAATGCGACACGAAATGGCAATACTTCTTGGAGTTACACAAGACAAAGTAATTCCTTATCTTGTGCGGCTTTGTCGTACTGGTCTCTGTGCGGAAATATCAGGGAGCTTTTGAGATTATGGAGGAGGATCCTTCTATACAACAGATTTATATAAAGAAATAAAAAACTGGATTCTCACTGCGTCAGATGGGGTTCCGGAAAATACGCCCTAGCAGAGTACGCCGAGCTTGTCCCGGAGCAGGGCGTCGAGCTCGATGGCGCCCAGAGGCTTGGAGAAGAGGAATCCCTGGCCGCTCTCGCACTTGAGCCCGGCCAGGAGCGTCAGCTGGGACTGCTGCTCCACGCCCTCGGCCACCACCTCGAGCCCCAGGCTGTGGGCCATCTTGATGATGGTCTTGACGATCTCGCGGTTGCCGCGCGCGTCGTCCATCTTGAGCACGAAGCTGCGGTCGACCTTGAGGCAGCTCACCGGGAAGCGCTGCAGGTAGGAGAGCGATGAGTAGCCCGTGCCGAAGTCGTCGATGACCACGTGCACGCCGAGCTCCCTGAGCGCCAGGATCACGGCCGCCGCCTTCTCGGCGTCGGACATGATCACGCTCTCGGTCAGCTCGAGCTTGAGCGAATCCGGGCGCACGCCCGTCTCGGTCAGGATGTCCCGCACCTCGCCGACGAAGCGCGGACGGCCGAACTGCATGCCCGAGATGTTGACGTTCATGGTCAGCCCCGCGGCCGCGGGGTAGCGCTTCTGGACGTCGGCCAGCTTGCGGCAGGCCTCCATGAGGACCCAGTCGCCCAGCGGCACGATGAGCCCGGTCTCCTCGGCCACGGGGATGAACTCGAGCGGCGAGATCATGCCGAACTCGGGATGGTTCCAGCGCGCCAGGGCCTCGAGCCCCTTTATCTCGCCGCTGCGCAGCGAGACGATGGGCTGGTAGTGCACCTCGAGCTCGCCCTCGTCGATGGCCCGGCGCAGGTCCATCTCCATCTGCAGTCGTTTCCGGGTGACCTCGCGCATGGTCTCGCTGAACATCTCGTAGCGGCCGCCGCCCTGCTCCTTGGCCAGGTGCATGACCGTCTCCGCGTCGCGCAGCACCTGGCCCGCGTTCTCGAAGATCTCCGAGCCGCAGACGATGCCGATGGACAGCGACATGACGATCTCGCGGCGGCGCAGGCGGAAGGGTTCGAGCACCTGCTTGAGGACGCGCTCGGCCACGAGCCTCGCCTCGTCCTCGCAGCGCACGTCCTCGAGCAGCACCACGAACTCGTCGCCGCCGAAGCGCGAGAGGGTGTCCACGTCGCGCATGACGTGCAGCAGGCGGTGGGCCAGGGCCATGAGCAGGCGGTCGCCCGCCACGTGGCCCAGGGTCTCGTTGATCAGGTTGAAGCGGTCCACGTCCATGTAGAGCAGCGCGTAGGAGGAGGCCCCGCGGCGCTTGGCCCGGCGCACGGCCATGTTCAGCCGGTCGAGCAGCAGGGCGCGGTTGGGCAGCGCGGTCAGGGGATCGTGGAAGGCGTGGTGGGAAAGCTGTTCCTCGAGCTCGCGATAGGCCGTGACGTCCTCGTGCACCACGAGCGCCCCGCGTCCTTCGGGCAGATCGAGCGGGGTGACGCGCATCAGGAACCAGCGCAGCCCCTCGGAGGTGGACACGGGATAGCGCAGCTGGCAGCTGTCGCGGCTGCCGGAAAGGACCTCGGCGATCTCGTCCTGCCCGCTCGCGCAGGGGCCGCTCGGGCCGGGAAGGCAGACGCCGAGACAGCGCTCGCCCACCTTGCAGCGCAGCGGCACGCCCTGGGCCGACACGGAGAACCCGCTCCAGGCCCGGTTGGCGTAGCGCACCGTGCCGTCCGGAGCGAGCACGGCGACGTGCGCGCCGAGGGCGTCCAGGGCCGTTTCGGAGAACACGGTCCGAGCAGCCCCGGGTGCCGTGTCCGTCTCGGTGGCGATGTTCTCCCCGTCCTGCATGGTTTTCGAGATATGCCCACGTTTGCCCGGCTCCGTCAAGCGGACCGCCGCCCGGAGACCCGCGGCCTCGCGGGGCTTTCCTCCCGGCCGGGCTTGGGCTAGGGTCTTTTCCCGCCGCGCTTCACGGCGCGAGCCCACTGCAAAGGATGCAGCATGAAATTCGTGGCCCTGATCGCCGACGGCATGGGAGACTGGCCCGTCGAAAGCCTGGGAGGCAGGACGCCGCTCGCCGCGGCCCGGACGCCCGCGATGGACGCCCTGGCGGCCTCCGGCCTGGTGGGCACCTGCCGCACCGTGCCCGAGGGGATGGCCCCGGGCTCGGACGTGGCCAACATGGCCCTGCTCGGCTTCGACCCGGCCCGCCACCACACCGGGCGCGGCCCCATCGAGGCCGCGGCCCAGGGGCTCGAGGCCGGTGACGACGACCTGATCTGGCGCATGAACCTGGTCACGGTGGAGAATTTCGGCCCGGACGGGACGATGCGCGACTACTCCGCCGGGCACATCGCCACGCCGAAGGCCGCGGCGATCGTCGCGGCGCTCAAGGAACGGCTCGACGACGCGACCTTCACCATGCACGCGGGCGTGCAGTACCGCCACCTGCTCGTGCAGCGCGACGCCGCCGCCGGGTCCGACGCGGGGCTCTGCCCCCGCCCGCCGCACGACATCCTGGACAGGCCCATCGCCCAGGATCTGGCCGAATACGCCAAAAACCCCGCGCTTTCGCGTCTGGTCGGCGAGGCGGCCGGGCTTCTCGCGGACGGCATGGGCGGCGCAATCGACTGCGGCGCGGCCAACGCCGTCTGGCCCTGGGGGCAGGGCAGGCCGCTGCGCCTGCCGCGCTTCGAGGATGCCTTCGGCCTCAAGGGTGCCGTCATCTCGGCCGTGGACCTGGTCAAGGGGCTCGGCCGCGCCTCGGGCATGGAGGTCATCGACGTGCCCGGCGCCACGGGCCTGCTGGACACGAACTACGAGGGCAAGGTGGACGCGGCGCTCGAATTCCTGAAGCGCGGGGACTTCGTCTTCGTGCACCTGGAAGGCCCGGACGAGTGCGGCCACGGCGGCGACGCTGCGGCCAAGACCGAGTCCGTGCGCCGCTTCGATTCCCGCGTCGTGGCCCCCATGATCCGCGCCCTCGCGGACGAGGACGTCGTCTTCCTGGTGACCTGCGACCACCTGACGCCCATCGCCCTGCGCACGCACCACGGCGATCCCGTGCCCTTCCTTCTCTCCTGGAGGGGCTGCCCGACACCGTCCGGCCTTGCCGCCTTCACCGAGGAGACCGCGGCCTCCACCGGGCTGCGCGTGGAGCCCGGGCACACCCTGCTCGCCTGGGCGCTGGCGCAGGCGGGCGCGGCCGGACGCTGAACCCGCTTTACAGCGGCCCGCAGCAAGGCTATCCGAGGACGATGAGCGCCGCCTCGAACCTCTTCGCCGCCCTGCCCTCGCCCGCCGAGGCCGAGAGCTGGGCCGCGTCCAACATGCTCGGCCCCGGCGCGGTGAAGCAGTACGCCGCGCTCGCGGTCATCGTCGTGCTCTCCTGGCTGCTGGCCGCCGTGCTGCGCAAGGCCGTGGGCCGCTGGCTCGGTCGCTTCCTCCCGCACGACGGGGAAGACGGGCTGTACGGGCGCCTCGCCAGGGCGTTCCTGCGCAGCCTTCCCGAGCTCCTGGGCGTGCTCCTGTGCGCCGTGGGAGAGGTCTTCTTCCGCGAGCACAAGCTGCCCTTCCCGCTGCTCGACACGGCCCTCATCCTGGCCGCGGCCGTGGCCGCGACGCGCTTCGCGGCCGCCCTGCTGAGCGACGTCTTCCTGCGCCGAAGCCTCATGGTCCTCATCTGGTTCACGGCCCTCTTGTCCATCGCCGGGGTCAGGAAGGAGGCCCTGGACGTCCTCGACTCCGTGGCCCTGACCTTCGGCGACATCCGCCTCTCGCTGCTCACGCTGCTCAAGGCCCTGGTGCTGCTCGGCGTGCTCCTGAAGATCGGCACCTGGGCCACGGACGCCGTGGACAGCCGCCTGCAACAGAGCCACAGCCTGACGCCCTCGGCGCGCGTGCTCTTCTCCAAGCTCTTCCGCATCACGGCGCTCGTCGTGGCCGTGGTCATCCCGCTGGACAGCCTGGGCGTGAAGCTCACGGCGCTTACCGTGTTCAGCGGCGCCGTGGGCGTGGGCGTGGGCTTCGGCCTGCAGAAGGTCATCGCGAACTTCGTCTCCGGGCTCATCATCCTCACGGACAAGTCCGTGCGGCCCGGCGACGTCATCGAGGTGGGCGGGGTCTACGGCTGGGTCACGGACCTGCGCGCCCGCTTCGCCACCGTGCTCACGCGCGACGGCACGCACTTCCTCATCCCCAACGAGGAGCTGATCACCAACCGCGTGGTCAACTGGAGCTACGGCAAGCCGGACGTGCGGCTGAAGATCCCCGTGGGCGTGAGCTACGAGTCCGACATCCGCCAGGCCATGCGGCTCATGGAGCAGGCCGGCGCACAGACCGGGCGCGTCCTCTCGGTTCCGCCGCCCGCGGCGAGGCTGATGGGCTTCGGGGACAGCTCGGTGAACCTCGAGCTGCGCTTCTGGATAAGCGATCCGCAGGGCGGAGTGGCCAACGTCAAGAGCGACGTCATGCTGCGCATCTGGGACCTCTTCCGCGAGCACTCCATCACCATCCCCTTCCCGCAGCGGGTGGTGACCCTGAAGACGGAGGACGGCCAGGCCCGGGCGGATGCCGCGGCAAAGGCCGCGAACGACGCGAAGAAGCCGTCCTGAGAAGGGCCGGGCGCTGTCCGGCGCCGGACACTATCCCTGTATGACTGACTGATTGCGCGAGAGCGCGCAGGCCGGGGCCGGGCGGGGCCGGACATGCGTCCGGCCGCGCACCGCGCGCGTCCCTGTCGTCGGATACGGAAACGGATCGATCGCGCCGCCGGGAAGGCGGCTAGAACTGCCCCACGGCGCCGCCCAGGTCGGGAGCCAGGGCGAAGACCGTGGTGAAGCCCGAGAGGTCGAAGACCTCCTGGATGTAGTCGCGGGCGCCGCAGATGACCAGCTTTCCGTTCTGCGCCTTGACCTCCCGCGTGGCCTTGAGCAGCACGCGAAGTCCGGCGCTCGAGATGTACTCCAGCTCGCCGAAGTCCAGCACCAGCTTTCGCTCTCCGTCACGGATGCGGCCGAGCAGCCGCTCCTCGAAATCCGGAGATGTGTTGGAATCCAGCCTGCCCGTCACGGACAGGACCACAACGTCCCCGTTCTTGTTCTCGTTCACCTGCATGATTCCCTTCCCTGCCCTTTACGTGCGCTGCATGCGCTTGGTGAGCTTGAGGACGTTGCGTCCCCCCGCCCGTTGATAGTCGATCTCCTGCACCAGACTTTTCACCAGGTGGATTCCCAGCCCTCCGATGCTGCGGCTCTCGAGCGGCCCGTCCATCTCCGGCTCCGGCGCCTGCCGGGGGTCGAACGGCTCTCCGTCGTCCGCCATGACCACGTGCATCGTATCGTCATCGAGCCCCAGGTCCATGAGGATGACGTGATCCCCGCCGCCGGGAAATCCGTAGGTGATGACGTTCGTCAGAAGCTCGTCGAGGATGAGGTTCAGCTCGAAGAGGCTCCTCGGCGTCAGGCCGCATTCCGACGCGAACGCCTCCAAGTGCTCGCGCAGCGTGTCGAGCTCCTGAAGCGAGTTGCGGAGCGTGAAGGTACGACGAACGACGCGTGCCACGTCTACTCCATGGGGAGATACCAATCGAGACTCCTCCCGGCTCCCGAATCCGACGGAGCCGAGGATGCAGCCGCTGCGGCCTTCTTTTGCCAGCAGCCCGCCTCCTCGTCTATCCATTCGGGCACCGAAAGCCTGATGGAGGTGCCGCGGCTGTAGCTGTCGTCGTCCCCGGAGTAGTTCTCGAGGATGAGGCTGACCCGCGTGCCGTCCGGCCGCTTGAGGCTCCACTTCCAGACGCGCAGGGTGCCGAAGGCGTCCCCGCGCCACTGCGGATTGCTCCCGTAGCGGGCCTTGAGCGCGGCCAGGAGCTTGTCGAAGAATCCGCGCGAGCCGTCCTCGTAATTGAACTTCATGCGCACGATGCGGCCGGGATGCAGGCAGTCGCCGTAGGAGACGTAGCCGCTGCGGAATCCCGGCAGAGGCGCGATGTCGACCCGGGAGAGGTACTCCTGGCCCCACATCCGCATCGCGGTGCTCATGAGGACCTTGTCCGCCACCGAGTCGATCTTGTCGCCCAGGCGGATGCCGGCCATGCCGCTCGGCGCCCGTGCGGCCAGGGCCGCCCCGGGCAGGAGAAGGAGAGCGAGCAAGGCCGCGCAGAAAAGACGGGCGAGGCCCCGCCCCGCCACCGTCGTGCCGTCTTTGCGTGAATGCGATGTCATCATGCCGCCTCCTCGGCTTAGGTCCCTACAGCAGGCTCACGCCGCAGTACGCCAGGCATTCCGAGCCCTGGTCGCGCAGGACGTGCTCCTCCCATTCCCCGATGAACTTGACCATGGCCTCGCCGAGGCGTGCATGGATGTCCGGGAACTGTTCGAGGACTTTCGCGAAGCGCTCCCGCGTGAGGACGAGGGCGCGGATCTGCGTCTCGGCGCGCAGGGAGAAGAGGCGGCGCATCTCGCCGAGCAGGCCGAGCCCGCCCAGGAACTCCCCCTCGCCGTAGTCGCGAAGCTCGCGCGTGCCCGTCTCCTCCTCGCGCAGCAGGCGGGCGTTGCCGGAGATGATGTAGAAGGCCTGACCGTCGGCCTCCCCTTCGTGGAAGAGGATGTCCCCGGCGGCGAAAGTCTCGCGCTGGGCGAGGTAGGCCAGGATCTTCAGCGGCTCGAGCGGCAGCGCGGCGAACAGCGGCACCTGCCGCAGGAGTTCGATGTTCTGGGTGAACTCGCACGACTGCTTGGCCGCGCAGGGTTCATTTCTTTCCGTGGACGAGCTCATAAAGGCCCCCCTTCTTGGCCATGAGTGCGGGATACGTGTCGCACTCCACTATCTTGCCCGCCTTCATGACCGCGACCTTGTCGTAGTTCTTGATGATGTCCAGGCGGTGGACGACGGCGACGAGCGTGCTCTTGCCCTTGTAGCGCGTTTCCAGAATATTCTGAATACGCGCCTGGGACTTGTTGTCCAGGGCCGACGTCGCTTCGTCCATTATAAGTATGCGCGGCTGCTTGAGGAAGCAGCGGGCGATGGCGAGCTTCTGGCGCTGGCCGCCGGAGAGCTTGTCACCCTTGCTGCCCACCTGGAACTCCATGCCGAGCGCCACGATGGTCTCGAGCAGGTCTTCCTCGATGAGGAGCTGGATGATGCTCTGGTTGATCTTCTCCTGGTTCTGCGGCGAAAGGCTCTTGGCCTTGCCGAAGAGGATGTTGTCCAGGATGGTCTGCGCGTGCAGGTACTCGTCCTGGCGGTAGAAGGAGAAGGCCCCGGGCCGCTCGTCCTCGATGCGGGCGCGGAAGCGCGCCCGGGCCTCGAGGATCATGTTCTCGACCATGAGCGGCATGCCGACCATCTTGTGACGGCCGGGCGTGAAGTTCAGCGCCAGCTCCACGAGCCTGGCGCGGTCCGCCAAAGCGAGCTCGTAGAGCCTGCTTTTGCCCATGCGCCTGACGAGGTCCTTGTAGTCGTCGATGGCATCGGCCGGAATCGGGCTCTGCTCGAAGAACACCGCGTCCTTGGGCAGATTGCCCAGGATGTCCACAGTGGACTGGGCGATCTCCGCGCCGAGCGCGAGCAGAGGCGCGCCGAGCTGGACCTCGTCCAGGAAGGACTGGAAGACCTCGTTGTGGGGCAGCCGCTCCACGGCCCATTCGGGGTCGGTCGGGCTGCCGAAGGTCAGGTTGGCGGCCACGCTCGAGAAGACCAGGTAGCTGTTCTCCTCGAAGAACTCCACGTTGTCCGCCAGGGCCTCGCCGTAGTCGCGGCGGAAGTTCTCGCGCACGCGGATGATGCGTTCGGCCAGGCCGCTGTCGTCCGTGCCGGGCAGGATGGCGCCCAGGCCGAAGCGCAGCACGTCCACGAAGATGCCGGACTGCTGGAGCACCGCGATCTGGTCGTCCAGGCTCGGCATGTTCTCGCCCTCCACGGGCGCCGCGCCGTGCAGCTCGGCCTCGCAGGCATAGAGCAGGTTGTCGCGGATGGTGCCGGTGAAGATGAAGGGCGCCTGCGAGACGAAGCCGATGTTCTCGGCCATGTCCTGGCGCGAGAGGTCGTCCACCTCCTGCCCGCCGATGCGCAGCGACCCGGAGGTGTACTTGTAGAGCTGGCCGATGCACAGCGCCAGGGTGCTCTTGCCCGAGCCCGAGAAGCCGACCAGCGCCAGGTGCTCGCCCGCGCCGATCTTCAGGTTGATGTCCGAGAGCAGGCGGATGCTGCCGTCGACCACGAAGGACAGCTTCTCGATCTCGATGCGCGGATCGAGCTTCATGGGCGGCCGCCCCTCCGGCTCCATGGCGTGCTCGGGCAGCTCGTCGAAATACTCCAGGGTCCTCGCGTAGCGCACCGAGGAGTCCTGATAGACCTGGTAGAACTCCATGAGCTCCGACCAGGGCTCGAAGAGCTTCTCCTGGGCCGAGAGGAAGGCCACCAGGGCGCCGAGGTCGAACTGGCCCTTGATGATCAGGTAGCCGCCGACCAGAAAGAGGGTGAAGGGCGCGAGGTTGACGAGGAGGTTGTTCACCGCCTTCACGGCCAGCTTGTACAGGTTCCAGATGATGCGCCAGTGCTCCAGGGAGTCGCACTGCGCGCCGAACTTGCGGTTCTCCAGGATGTAGGAGCCGTTGCCGTGGATCTCGTGGATGCCGGTCACGGCCTCGGCGATGCTCGAGGAGATCTCCCGCGTGGCGTCCACGCGGCGCTTGTTGACCCGGTTGGTCTTGCGCTGCAGACGCGGAATGACGAGCAGGATGAAGGGGTAGATGGCCATGGAGATGCAGGCCATCTTCCAGTTGAGGTAGAAGAGATAGCCTCCGAAGGCGAAGAGCGTGAGCACGTTGGTCACGGGAATGCCGAGCGCCATGCCCACGAAGTCGCCCACGGGCACGATCTCCGTGACCAGCGAGGAGACGACCATTCCTGCCTGGGTCTTGCGGAAGTAGTTGAGCGGCAGGGTCAGGATGTGCTCGTAGAGCGCCTTGCGCAGGTCGGCCAGGGCGCGCTGCCCGAGGTGGGTCTGGATGAGGTTGATGACGTACTTGAGCGCGCCCGAGGTGACGACCGCGGCCAGGTAGTAGCCGCAGTACATGAGCAGCAGGTTCAGCTTGCGCTGGCCGATGGCCTCGTTGATGATCTTCTTCTGCAGCTCGAGCGGCAGGACGCGCGCGAAGACCGTGATCACGATGACCACGAGGAGGAGAAGCTGGAGCTTCAGGTTGCTGGCCCAGACCCAGGAAAAAAGCGAGCGCTTGGTGACCGGGACGGTCGCGCGCGAATCGTTCCCCTTCTCCATCCGGTGTTCTTCCGCCTCAGGTTGTCGGCTTGTCGCGTTCTCGGGATGAGCAGCTGTGGATTCGTCTCGTGTATGTAGCCTCTCCTCCCCCCCCTTCGTCAAACGCATTTTTCCCCTGCCTCTGCGGGCCCTGCCGGGAACGGGACGGGGGCTGGACAGACGGCCCGGGCGGCATTAGGTGCAGAAGCATGATGCGCGCGCTTGTAGTCGACGACGAGGCCCCTGCGCGGGACGAGCTGGCCTGGCTCCTGGCGGCCCACCCCGAAGTCTCCGTGCTGCAGGCGGGAAGCGCCTCGGCGGCGCTCACGGCCATAGCCGACGAGCGGCCGGACGTGGTCTTCCAGGACATCCAGATGCCCGGCAAGGACGGCTTCCACGTGCTGCGGGAATCCCTCTCCCTGCCCTCCCCGCCCCTCTTCGTCTTCGTCACGGCCTACAACGACTACGCCATCCGGGCCTTCGAGGAGAACGCCGTGGACTACCTGCTGAAGCCCGTGTCGGCCGACAGGCTGGCCAAGAGCCTCACGCGGGTGCGCAGCCGCCTGGGCGAGCGCTCCGGCAGGCCCGAGGAGCGCCAGGTGCTGGAGCGCCTGCTGGAGGGCATGGGGCTCGGCGAGGCGGCCAAGGGGGAGGCGGCCAGGAGCGAGGGCCGCAGCGAGAAGCTCGACCGCCTGCCCGTGGAGCAGGCCGGACGCATCCGCCTGCTGCCCTTCTCCGAGATCGTGCTCTGCCGCGTGGAGGGCAAGCGCATTCTGGTGCTGGCGGACAGCGGCACCTTCCACCTGCACGGCATGCCGTCCATCGAGAAGCTCGAGGAACGGCTGCAGGGCCGTCCGTTCTTCCGCATCGGCCGGGGCGAGCTGGTGAACCTCAGGCGCATCGCCGAGTTCACCACCTGGGTCAACGGCAAGTACGTGCTGATCATGGACGACCGCGAGCGCACCCACGTCACGGTCTGCCGCAGCCGGGTCAAGGACTTCCGGCACAGCCTGGGTATCTGATCCGACCATTTGAAATGGTCGAAAAACACAGGCCGTTCAAAAATGGTGAGCTGCAAGGAAGTGAAAAAATCCAGGACGCGCAGTGTATTGCGCATACATAAGCGGTCTGGATTTTTTTCGCTGACGCAGCAGATCGCCGTTTTTCAACGGCCGCGATGAGGCCCCAGAATGGGCGAGCCGAGCTACATTCCCTATCTTTTCGTCAGCCTTTCGCAGCGCTTCGGACTGCTCCTGGCCTGCGCCTTCGCGGTCCTGACCCTGGCCCCCATGGGCAGGCTCGGCCTCAAGCGCGCGCCGCGCGGCTCGCAGACCCTCCTGCAGATCCTGCTCTTCGGCATCTTCGGCATCCTCGGCACCTACACCGGCAACAACGTCTTCCAGTCCTACGCCAACCTGCGCGCCATGGCCGTGATCACCGCCGGGCTCTTCGGCGGCCCGGCCGTCGGCTTCGGCTCCGCGCTCATCGCCGCGGGGCACCGCTACCTCATCGACGTGGGCGGCTTCAGCGCCCTGCCCTGCGCCCTGGCCACCCTGGCCGAAGGCACGGCCGCGGGGCTCATCGCCGCCAAGCTCCCCGGCCGCAGCCTGGACTGGCGGCTGGCGCTGATCCTCGGCGTTGTCGGAGAGAGCCTGCACATGGGCCTGGTCCTCGGCCTGTCGCGCCCCTACGAGGAGGCGCTGATCCTCGTGCGGGTCATCGGCCTGCCCATGATCGTGGTCAACTCGCTCGGCGCGGCCCTGCTGGTGGAGGCCTTCAGCCTGCGCAGCCACCTGCGCGGCAAGCAGGACTCCACGCAGGTGCAGCAGATCCTGACCATCGCCAGCCGCACCGTGGGCCACCTGCGCAAGGGACTGTCCGCGGCATCGGCCGCGGCCACGGCCGGGATCATTCACGAGCTCGTGGACGTGGCCGCCGTGGCGCTCACGGACAAGAGCGAGATATTGGCCCACGTGGGCGAGGGCGCGGACCACCACAAGGCGGGCGCGCCCATCCGCACCGAGGCCACGCAGAGGGTCCTCTCGACCGGCATCCCCCTGCGCATCGAGGGGGCCGAGGAGATAGGCTGCACCGGGTTCGCCTGCCCGCTGACCTCCGGCGCGGTGGTGCCGCTGCGCAAATCGGGCGAGGTGGTCGGCTGCCTCAAGCTCTACGGCACCCGCAAGCAGCCGCTGGACATGACCCACTTCGAGCTGGCGCGCGGCCTGGCCGAGCTCTTCTCCATCCAGCTCGAGCTCGAGGACATCCAGACCACCAACCAGCTCCTGGCCCTGGCCGAGATCAGGAGGCTGCAGGCCCAGATCAACCCGCACTTCCTTTTCAACTCCCTGAACACCATCGCCTCGCTGTGCCGCACCGCGCCCCAGAGCGCGCGCGAGCTGCTCCTGGACCTGGCCCACTACATGCGCCAGAACCTGGACAGCAGCCGGGGCTTCATCCCCCTCTCGGACGAGCTCTCGCGCGTGCGCTCCTACCTCTCCATCGAGCAGGCGCGCTTCGGCGAGCGCATCCGCTGCCAGATGGACGTGGACGGCGAGGTCATGGACTGGCCCATCCCGCCGCTGATCATCCAGCCGCTGGTGGAGAACGGGGTCAAGCACGGCATCCTGCCCCGCGAGGAAGGCGGCACGGTGCGCGTGGCGGCGCGGCGCGAGGACGGGCATCTGTGCGTGTGCATCGAGGACGACGGCGTGGGCATGCCCGAGGAGCGGCAGAACGACCTGGTCGCCGCGGGTGGCCTGGAGTCCACCTCCAAGGGCATCGGCCTGACCAACTGCAACCAGCGGCTGGTGCAGATCTTCGGCGCCGAATACGCCCTGGACATCGCCAGCAGCCCCGGACACGGCACGCGCATCAGCTTCCGCCTGCCCAGGCCCCGCGCCCTGGCCGAGCAGGCTGCGGCGCCGGTGCAGTAGCCGGGGGCGCTCCCCTCCTCGGCCTTCCCCGACAGGGACGCGCGCGGCGTCCCTCGCGGGCCCGCTTCCGAGGGGCCCGGCGAAAGTCCCGCTCGCCCATTGCGGGAGACCTCCCGGCGATGCACTTCGCCCCGAAAAGACGACGCTTCGCCCCCCCGATGATGCGATTCGCGCTCCCGCGTTGAAACGGACCCTCCAGGGCTGCTATGGCTTGAGCCAAGAGGCGGCTTCGGCCGCAGGTGCACAAGCACAATTTCTGGAGGTGTCCGCCATGTTACTGTTCTTCGCATGCGTAGCCGCGCTCATCGTCGGCTACATCGTCTACGGAAAGATCGTCGACCGGCTCTTCGGCTGCGATCCGGGCCGTGCGACCCCGGCCTGCACGATGGCCGACGGCGTGGACTACGTCGAGATGTCCACGTCCAAGGTCTACCTCGTGCAGCTTCTGAACATCGCCGGCCTGGGCCCCATCTTCGGCCCCATCCTCGGCGCGCTCTACGGCCCCTCGGCCCTCATCTGGATCGTGCTCGGCTCCATCTTCGCGGGCGCCGTGCACGACTACTTCTCCGGCATGCTCTCCGTCCGCTACGGCGGCGCCTCGGTGCCCGACGTGGTCGGCCAGAACCTGGGCAACGGCTTCAAGCAGTTCATGCGCGGCTTCTCCGTCGTGCTGCTGCTGCTCGTGGGCATCGTCTTCGTGCTCGGCCCGGCCAAGCTGCTGACCACCATGTCCGGCATGCCCACCTGGTCCTGGGTGGCCATCATCTTCACCTACTACTCCCTGGCCACCATCCTGCCCGTGGACAAGATCATCGGCCGCCTCTACCCCTTCTTCGGCGCCGTGCTCCTGTTCATGGCCGTGGGCCTGACCGTCACCCTGTGCCTCTCCGACCACACCTTCTACCCGCAGCTCACCCTGGCCAACCTGCATCCCAAGGGCCTGCCCCTGTGGCCGCTCATGTTCATCACCATCGCCTGCGGCGCGGTCAGCGGCTTCCACGCCACGCAGTCGCCCATGATGGCCCGCTGCATCAAGAACGAGCGCTGCGGCCGCTCCGTGTTCTACGGCGCCATGATCGGCGAGGGCGTCATCGCCCTTGTCTGGGCCACGCTCGGCATGTCCTTCTACCATGATCCCGCGGCGCTGAACGCGGCCCTGGCCAAGGGCGGCCCGGCCTTCGTGGTCAACGAGGTCTGCACCTCGCTGCTCGGCGGCTTCGGCGGCCTGCTCGCGATCATCGGCGTGGTCGTCCTGCCCATCACTTCGGGCGACACCGCGTTCCGCAGCGCGCGCCTGATCATCGCCGAGTTCCTGAAGATGAACCAGAAGCCCATCGTGAAGCGGCTCCTGATCTCCGTGCCCCTGTTCCTGGTCGGCTTCGCCATCACCAAGTTCGAGTTCGGCGTGATCTGGCGCTACTTCGGCTGGGCCAACCAGACGCTGGCCGCCATCGTCCTCTGGGCGGGCGCCGCCTACCTGATCAAGCAGGGCAAGATGCACTGGATCGCCACCGTGCCCGCGGTGTTCATGACCGCGGTGGTCAACACGTACCTGTGCTACGCGCCCATCGGCTTCAGGCTGCCGCTCAACGTGGCCACGATCATCGGCGTCGGCTCCGCGGCGGTCTCCCTGGTGATCTTCCTGGTCAAGTTCCGCGGCTGCTGCGAGGTGGCCGAGGAAGGCGCCTCCTAACGAACCCCCAGTGCATCGCCGGTAGAACCCTCCTCCGGCGGCACGCAAAAGACCGCGCCCAGGCGCGGTCTTTTTTTTCGCCCATCTCCCGAGGAGGCGACGCCCAAAAAGGCTGAACGAGAGACGAAAGGCGGGACCTAGAGGTAGTCCGCCAGGTGTTCGCGGTAATAGGCCACGGTGCGCGACAGCCCCTCCTCCAGAGAGACGCGCGGCTCCCAGCCGAGTTCCGAGCGGATGCGGGCGTCGTCGGAATAGTAGTCGCCGATGTCGATCTTCTTGCGCTCGGCGGGGAACTCCCGGACCACGAACTCGCCTTCGCCCGCGGCCTTGATGAGCAGCTCCGCCAGCTCGCGCAGGGAGACCACGCGGTCGCCGCCCAGGTTGTAGACGCGGCCAAAGGCCTGATCGCGGCAGGCCGCGAGGAGCAGCGCCTCCACGCAGTCGTCCACGTAGGTGAAGTCGCGCAACTGCTCGCCTCCCCAGACCTCTATTGGCTTTCCCTCGAGCAGCAGGCGCACCCAGATGCCGAGGAAGGTCTGGCGCGCGTCCTTGATGCGCATGGCCGGGCCGTAGGTGTTGGTCAGGCGCAGGACGCTCGAGCGGATGCCGTACACCTGGTGGTAGAGCAGGTGGTACCACTCGCCCGCCACCTTGTTGATGCCGTTGACGTCCACCGGGCGGATGGGATGCTCCTCGTCCACGGGCAGCCTGTCCGGCTTGCCGTAGATCTGGCGCGTGCCCGCGAAGACGATGCGGATTTCCGGATTGTGGTGGCGGCAGGACTCGAGGATGGAGAGCTGCGCCTTGGCGTTGATCTCGAGGTCCGTGTAGGGGTCGGCCATGGAATCCATGTGGCTGGTCTGGCCCGCGAGGTTGAAGAGCACGTCGCGGCCCTGCACGAGCCACTTCATGGCGTGCGGGTCGCGCACGTCCGCGATGTTCACCTCGACGCGGCCGCGGATGTCGGCCACGTTGGCCATGTTGCCGCCGTACTCCGGAATGAGGCTGTCCACCAGGACCACCTCGGAGCCGAGTTCGAGCAGGCGTCGGGCCAGGTTGGAGCCGATGAAGCCGAGCCCACCGGTGATGAGAATCTTCTTGCCGCGGAAAAAGTCCATGCATGCTCCCTTCGGATGACCTTATCGGCGCCGCCGGGTCCGGCGGACGCGCTGCCCGGCAGGGCTTTCCCCTTGTATACCGGGCGAAGCGGGCCGTCCACCGCGGGAAAGCCGGGCACGGCCGGGCCGGGCATGCACAAAAGAAAGGCCCGCCGAGGCGGGCCTTTCCAAAGGACGAGGCATGGATGGACGGGCGCGCTAGCCTTCGGCAGGCGCCTGGTTCAGCTCCTTCTCCTGCGGGAAGACCGGGAGGTACCGATAGGAGAGGGAGACGATGATCACGCCGTAGGCGAGGACCATGATCGAGGGCAGGATCTCGGTCCAACGCGGGGTGTACACGCGCCAGACGTCGAAGGGCATGACCGGGGCGGCCAGGCCCTGCACCGTGACGGTGTAGCGGTTGAGCGAGATGCCCACGCAGGCCAGGATGCAGGCCGTCCAGAAGAGCGTGTGGTTGTTGCGCAGGGGCTTCATGAGCAGGATGACCGCCGGGATCACGCCGCACACGCCGAGCTCCAGCCAGAAGAGCCACTGCCCGTAGACCAGGCCGTGGAACATCTGCTCGTAGGTCTCGCCCAGGGTGGGCAGCAGGTTCACGGCCCAGTTGTAGGTGTCGATGAGCTTGAAGAACAGGTACAGCGAGAGCATGGTGCCCGAGATCTTGCCCATGAGCTGCTTGACCTTCCACGTGGTCATCTGGCGGCCCGAGGCGAGCTCGATGCACTTGCAGATCAGGGTCGTGAAGCACGGACCCACGGCGGCCGCGGACATGACGAAGAGGAAGAAGGTCCACGGCCAGATGAAGAAGCCTTCGCGGAAGACGAAGGGCCGCGCGAACATGACGCCGTACATGCCGCCCAGGGAGCCCTGGTGGAAGGTGGACAGGAAGGCGCCGATGCCCGCGAACAGCGGCATGAAGATGTGCATGTTGTGGGCGAAGTTGTGCAGGAAGGGAACCTTGTTCAGGTGCTTCTGCTCCATGATCAGCGGCACGTACTCGATGGTCAGGACCAGGAGGTAGCAGCTGATGCAGAAGATGACTTCCGTGAGCATGGAGTGGACGTTGGGGTGCCAGAAGCCGAACCAGGCGCGCAGCGGCTGCCCGAGCTCCATGGTCAGGATGAGCATGGCGCCGGAGTAGCAGAAGAAGCCGCCGATGACCGCCAGGTTGATGATGTTCTTCAGCTCGTCCATGTTCAGGATGTAGCGCAGAAGGCCGCTGAAGAACGCACCCGCGCCCAGGGCGATGACCGCCAGGTCGAAGGTGATGTACAGGCCGAAGGCGAAGTAGTTCGTCAGGCCGGTCATGCCCAGGCCGTTGGCGAACACGACGTAGGCCGCGTAGATGCCGGCCAGGAACAGAACTCCCCAGAAGCTCAGCCAGATGAGGAACTTCAGCAGGCTGCAGCGCGGGAAGTCGCCGGGAAAGAGCGCGGAGTCGATGGGCTTAGCCATGGTGCCCTCCTTCGGCCTTGCCGTGGCCGGCTTCCCCGGCCAGATGGTTGTCGAGCAGATCCAGCACCCAGTCGCGGCGGCTGATGTAGTAGACCTGGGGATCGCCGCCGAGGCGCTCGAGCAGCCTGCGGGCATGCGGCCCGTGAGCCAGCTGGCTGACCTTGTGGTCCTTGTTGTTCAGGTCGCCGAAGACCAGCGCGCCGGTGGGGCAGGTCTCGACGCAGGCCGGGACGTACGCGCCCTCGGGCAGATCCATGGGATCGGTGCCGTCCTTGCGCGCCTTCTCCTTGGCCATGTCCCAGCGCTGGTGGCAGAAGTTGCACTTCTCGACCACGCCGCGGGGACGCGTGGAGGTGAACGGGGTCAGCGTCTTCTCCATGCCCTTGGGCCAGACCGGATCGAACCAGTTGAACACGCGGACGTGGTAGGGGCAGGCCGCCATGCAGTACCGGCAGCCGATGCAGCGGGGGTAGATCTGGCTGACGATGCCGCCTTCCTCGTTCTTGTCCGTGGCCACGACCGGGCAGACCGGCACGCAGGAGGGGTTGCCGCACTGCATGCAGGGCCGGGGAAGGTAGGCCACCTCGGCGTCGGGGAACGACTTGCCGTTCTCGAGGCGGTAGACGGTCAGCCAGTTGACGATGCGCTCCTTGTCGGAGGCGTCGACGAGCGGGGCGTTGTTGTTCTCGACCTGGCAGGAGACCACGCACGCGCCGCAGCCCGTGCACTTGTCCAGGTCGATGGCCATTCCCCACCGGATTCTGAAGTTCTTATGTTCAGACATATACGGCGTCCTTTGGCTTAGCCTTTAGCTATCTTGACCGCGACGGCCGCCCAGGTGGGCAGACCGGCGCCGGGCTCGTCGCTGACCGCAAAAACCTTGTTCAGGTTGTCGCCCTTGCCGCTCGAGTGCGCGTCCCAGGAGGTGTGGCCGAAGCCCATGGGGGCGGCGACCACGCCGGGCATGACGGACTCGTCGATGCCGACGAGGCCCTTCACGGAGCCGGCGGCGCTCGAGACCGTGACCGTATCGCCCTGCGAGAGGCCCGCGGCCTTTGCGGTCTTGCCGTTCAGGAAGACGAACATGCACTTGCCCTTGAGCTCGTCCTCGCGGATGGTCGGCAGGTTGTAGTCGGGAATGGCCATGTGCGTGGTGCCCACGTTGAGCTGGTAGAGCGGCGCCAGCAGCAGGGGGAAGTCGCTCCCCGGGGCCTTGAAGGCGGCCGCCTTGGCGAGCAGCGAGGCGCCCATGGACAGGCCGCCCTGCTCCACCGTGCGCACGCTGACCCAGGCCTTGCCCTTCTTGAGCCCGTCGGCCACGGCACCGGCCGTGGGCGAGGCGCCCTGGGCGATGGCCTGCCAGGGCTGGGTCTGACCGGCGATGAAGCCGCCGGAGCCTTCCACGGCCTGCATCTTGGCCTCGAGCACCGACTCGAAGGAGGAGAAGCCGAGGTTCATGCCGAGCTTTCCGGCGGCGCCCAGGAGCACGTCGCAGGTCGCCTTGCCGTTGGCCACCGGCTTGGTCACCGGGGTGCCCAGGGTGTAGGAGGCGAAGCCCGAGCCGTAAGGGGTCTGCAGGTCGTCGTAACGCTCCAGGCAGAGCGGGTTGGGCAGGATGAGGTCGGCCTTGGAGGAGGTCTCGTCCATGAAGGGCGAGAAGCTCACGGTGAAGCCGGCCTTGTCCAGGGCCGCGTTCATGGCCGCCGTGGACGGCAGCGCGTAGCGGGGGTCGGCCTCGTAGACCATGAGCAGCTTGGGCGCGGGCTTGGCGCCGGAAGCGACTCCGGAGAGCCAGGCCACCACGTCCTTGCCGAAGACCTCGTCGCGCGCCGTGGCGCCGGAGACCACCGCGGGCAGCGCGGGCAGGGGCCGCACGCCGCCGGGCCTGCCGACGTTGCCGAGCAGCAGGTTCAGCGCCATTCCGGCCACGAAGGCGGCCTGCGAGCCGCCCTGGGCGATGGCCGAGCCGGGCACCACCAGGGGCCTGCGGGCGGCCTTGAGCGCGTCCACGACCTTCTTCATGGTCTCGGGCGCGACGCCGATCATATCCTGGACCTTGGCCGGGGTGTAGGCCGCGACCAGGGACTTGAACTCGGCGAAGTCGGCCGCGCCGCTCGAGGCGCCTGCGGCGATCAGGGCATTGGCCAGGCCGAGGGCGAAGGTCGCCTCGCCGCCCGGAGGCACCGGCACGTAGATGTCGGAGACGCTGGCCGTGCGGGTGCGCTGCGGACCGCAGTAGATCCACGTCGCGCCCGGCTTCTCGCCGGTGGGACGCGTGCGGCTGAAGGCCTTGGCGTTGCGCACCGGGGTGCCGAAGGATTCGAGCAGATCCGGGCCGAGGGCCAGGATGCAGTCGCTGTTCTCGATGTCGTAGCCGGGCGTGCCCTTGCCGCCCATGACCGAGCGCCAGGCCCGGCCGGCGCTCTGCTGCTCGCTCGGCATGGTGTAGAGGTCGGTCGAGCCGAGGCCGCGCAGCAGGGCCGAGAAGACCTCGGACGAAGTGCCGGTCACGTCGCCGGTGATCATGGCCGTGGCCGGACCGGCTTCCTTCAGCTTCTCGGCCAGGAGCGCCTCGGCGTCCTCCCAGGCCATGGGCTCGTACTTGCCCTCGCCCGTCTTCTTCATCGGCCCGGTCACGCGGGCCGCCTTGTAGAGCATCTGCACCTCGGGCGCGGCCACGGCGGGCAGCGATCCCTGAGAGAGCGGATTGTCGGCGTGTCCCTGGGCCTCGACCGGGCGTCCGGCCACGGTCAGCACCTCGAGGGGCGAGCCGCCGGCGAAGGCCTTGGAGAGGCCGGGCTTCTTGGCGAGCGCGCCGTACTGCAGGCGGGGGATCCAGGGCCAGTTCTGGGACCAGATGGCGACATCGTCCGTGAGCTTCCACAGCACCGGGCTCAGAGTCACGCCGGCGCCGGCGCCCAGGACGAAGAGAAATCCTCTGCGTGTCAGACTCATATCTCTCCCACCCCTTTACTTGTGGCACACGTAGCAGGCGTTGCTGACACCGTTCTCGGCGTGGCAGCGCTCGCAGCGGTCCATTTTCATCGTCGTCTTGCTGTAGCCGGTCAGCCGGTCACGGTAGAGGACCGGGGCCGTGGCGGAGTTGCCAATGTCGGGATGGCACTGCGTGCACTCGAAGGCCTGGTGCGCGCTGTGGGTGAAAAAGACGTTGTCCGGCTGGTACTGGTAGGTCTGCCACTCCACTTCCTTGCCGGGCTGGACGTACTCGGTCACCAGCTTGTCGATGGCCTTTTCGCCCGGAGTGTCGCCGCCGGTGGTGTCGGCATGGCACTCGCCGCACTGCGCGGTGTCCGGGTACCCGGCAAACGAGCCGTCATCGCGGAACTTGTGGCAGTCCTCGCAGGACATGCCGGCGTTCTCGATGTGCGTCTTGTGGTTGAAAGGAATGGGTTGTCTTACCTCGCTGTAGAGCAGCTGCGGAAAGACGAACCAGCCGAACCCGAGACCGAAGAGCAGGCCCAAAAAGAGAAACGCCAGCGCTCCGGTGTCAAAGCCACTTTTCCGCTCCATACACACGCCCCATGAAGTTTTGGAAATCGATGAGAGCCAGCTTATGCTGCAAACAGCGGACTTCATCGCAGATAGGTGGCGTCCTGTCAAGGCTTTAGGAATTTTTTCACACACTTGAAGCGGCTACGCGCACAAGGTTTTTGACTGATAATTCAACCAGGTTATACAGGCCAGCATTACCTAATGACACAGGGATGATAGCGGCCTTGGGAAAAACAGAACAAGACGGCTTGGGGGGACGCGGGCCCTGATCGGGACGGCGGCGAGCGGCGCCGGGAGGGCCGGAACGGCGGAGAGAAGGTGAAAAAAGTGACGGCCGCGAGGCAGAATCCTGCCCGGCGGCCGTCTTCGCGTGCGGCCGAGGCGTCAGCCTGCGGCCGCGGATGCGGTTCCCTGCGGTCTGTTGATGCTCCGGCCGCCCTCGCGCCTAGGAGCGGATCCGCCCGTAGATGTCGTCGAAGCGGACGATGTCGTCCTCCTCGAGGTAGGGGCCGCTCTGCACCTCGATGATCTCGAGCGGCAGCTTGCCCGGATTGAAGAGGCGATGGCGTCCGCCCTTGGGGATGTCGATGGACTGGTTCTCCGTGAGCAGGTGTTCCGTGTCGTCCACCTCGGCCACGGCCGTGCCCTTGATCACGATCCAGTGCTCGGAGCGGTGGTGGTGCATCTGCTGCGACAGGCGCGCGCCGGGATGGACCATGATGCGCTTGACCTTGTAGCCGCTGCCCTCCTCCAGCACGGTGTAGCTGCCCCAGGGGCGGTTGACCGTGACGTGGGCCTCCACCAGGGGGCTGCCCTGGGCCTTGAGCAGGCCGACCACGTCCTTGACGCGCTGGACCTCGTCCTTGGGGCAGATGAGGGTGGCGTCGCGGGTCTGGACGACGATCATGTTGCGCAGCCCCACGGCGGCCAGCTTGCCGCCGCGCGAGAGCAAGAGGTTGCCCTCGCAGCCGAGCGCCAGCACGTCGCCCTCCACGGCGTTGCCGCAGGAGTCCTTGGGGTCCAGGCGGTAGATGGCCTCCCAGTTGCCCAGGTCGTCCCAGTCGAAGGCCGCCTTGACCACGGCCTGCTTGGCGATCTTCTCGGCGATGCCGTAGTCCACGGAGATGTCCGGCAGCTTGCCGTAGCCCTGGGTCAGGGGGGCCTCGCCGCGCGTCCGCCACCAGGCGTCGAGCTCGGGCTGGAAGTCGGCCACGGCGCCCAGGAAGCGCTCGGCGGAGAAGACGAACATGCCGCTGTTCCAGAAGTATTCCCCGGAATCCACGAAGGCCTGGGCCGCCTTGATGCCCGGCTTCTCCGCGAAGGCCGCGACCTCGAAGGCGCCGTCGCCGAGCTCGCGGCCGTGGCGGATGTAGCCGTAGCCGGTCTCGGGCTTGGTCGGCTCCACGCCGAAGGTCACGAACCAGTCGCTTGCTGCCAGTTCGAGCGCCCGCTCCATGCTCGCGCGCCAGCCCTCGTCGTTCCTGATCATGTGGTCCGAGGGGAAGACCGCGACGCAGGCCCGCTCGTCCTGGGCGACGACGCGCTCGAGGCCGAGCAGGATGGCGGGCAGGGTGTTGCGGCCGACCGGCTCGGCCAGGGCCTGGGCGGTCAGCGCGGGGTCGATCTCGCGCAGCTGCGCGCGGACCTCGAAGACGTGCTCCTCGTTGGTCACCACCCAGATGTGGCCGGGCGTAAAGACGGTGAGCGCGCGCAGCACGGTCTGCTGCAGAAGGCTCTTCTCGCCGCCGAGCGGCATGAGCTGCTTGGGCAGCAGGGTGCGCGATACGGGCCACAGGCGGGTGCCCGAGCCGCCCGCGAGGATGATTGCGTGGTGCCCTTCGCAGGCCTTTGGGGAAGTCGCGGCGCTGTCCTGCATCGTCTACCTGCCTTGTGGCTTGGTTGTGTTCTCGCAGTTGAAAGGAGACCTGAAGGAAGCGAAGTCCGGCTGCCGCCTGTCCTTGTCCGAAAGCATGGGGTCCTCCACCGGCCAGTCGATGGCCAGGTCGGGGTCGTCCCAGCGGATGCCGCCCTCGCTCTTCGGATCGTAGACCGCGTCCACCTTGTACATGAACTCGGTGTCCGGGGTGAGGGTCACGTAGCCGTGCGCGAAGCCGCGCGGAATGAAGAGGCGCGTGAAGTTCTCGGCCGAGAGCGTGAAGCCCTCCCACCTGCCGTAGGTCGGGGAGTCGCTGCGCAGGTCGACCGCGACGTCGAAGACCGCGCCGCGCGTGACCCAGACGAGCTTGGACTGGGCGCTGGGCGGCGCCTGGAAGTGAAGCCCCCTGAGCACGCCCTTGTCCTTGCTGTAGGCGTGGTTGTCCTGCACGAACTCGCAGGTGATGCCCGCCTCGCGGAAGGCGTCGCGGTTGTAGGATTCGAGAAAGAAGCCGCGCGCGTCGGCAAAGACCTTCGGGCGCAGGCAGAGCAGCCCCCCGAGGGCCGTCTGGGAGATGTCCATTGGCGCTCCTTGCAATCGGCGAGAGTCTGCGGCGGCGCGGGTCAGTCCGGCCTGTCCGCCGCGGCATCCGACGATGCAATAGACGAGCCACGGGGCTTCGTCAACGCGGACGGGCGCCTGGTGCGGCTTCCCGGGCGGGTCGGCGGCGCGGCGGAGCCGTGTCGGAGCCGTGCCAGGCCCGTGGCGGCGGCGGGCGGAGTCGGAAAGCCGACGCCCTGGAACCGGGTATCGGGCGCAAAAAAAGGGGCCGCAAGCGGCCCCTCGGGATTTCTATGGCGGAGAGGATGGGATTTGAACCCACGATAGAGGTTTTGCCCCTATACACGCTTAGCAGGCGTGCGCCTTCGGCCAAGCTCGGCCACCTCTCCGCAGAGCCCGCGCGACGATGCCGCGCGGGGACAAACTACCTAAATTGCCCGAACTCCCCTGTCAAGCGCAAATGGCCGCGGCGCGGCATGCGCGCTAGCCCCACTTCTGCTCGCTGTCGCGGCTCGCGCGGTAGTGGATGCGGATGGGCGCGAAGGGGATGTCGAAGAGCTTGCGCAGGGTCTTCTCCAGGTACTTCTTGTAGGAGTCCTTCACCAGCTCGGGGTTGTTGACGAAGAAGACGAAGGTGGGCGGGTTGGTCTCCACCTGTGTCAGGTAGTAGAACTTGGCGCGGCGGTAGTTGACCTGGGGCGGCTGGTGGCGCGTGAGCGCCTCGCGCATGGCGCGGTTCAGCTCGCCCGTGGGCACGCGCACGTCGCAGTCGGCCTTGATCTTCTCCACCGTGGGGAGGATCTTGCCCAGCCCCTCGCGGGAGAGGGTGCTGGTGTAGAGCAGCGGCGCGTGGTCCACCATGCGCAGCTCCTCCTCCAGCGCGCGCTTCAGCTTCTTGCGCGCGTCGTCCTTGAAGAGGTCTATCTTGTTGACCACGACCAGGAAGGGCGTCTTCTCCTTGTCGATGTAGGACAGGAGCTTCTTGTCCTGCACGCTCACGCCCTCGCCCGCGTCGATGACCAGCACGGCCACGTCGGCGCGCTTGGCCGAGGTCAGGGCGCGCATGACCGAGTAGCGCTCCAGCGAATCGGAAATCTTGGTGCGGCGGCGCACGCCCGCGGTGTCCACGAAGGTGTAGCGCTTGTCCTTGCGCTCGATGACCACGTCCACGGCGTCGCGCGTGGTCCCGGCCTCGGCGCTGACGATGAGCCGGGCCTCGCCGAGCAGGGCGTTGATGATGCTCGACTTGCCCGCGTTGGGCTTGCCCAGCAGCGCGATGCGAAGCCCGCGCTCCACGCCGGGAGCGCTGTCCTCGGGCTCGGGCACGGCGTCCAGCAGCACGCTGCCTATCTGCCCGCGCAGGTCCTCCAGGCCGAAGCCGTGGGCCCCGGACACCGCGACCATGGGGAAGCCCAGGGCGTGGAACTCGGCCGTCAGCGACGCCTCGAGCTCCGGCCCGTCCACCTTGTTCACGGCCAGGAGCACGGGTTTGCCGGACTTGCGCAGCGTCGCGGCCACGCGTTCGTCCAGCGGCGCCAGCCCCTCGCGGCCGTCCACGACCATGAGCATGGCCGCGGCCTCGGCCACGGCCTCGCGCGCCTGGGCCATGATGCCCTCGGAGATGGGATCGGTGCCCGTGAACTCCATCTCCAGGCCGCCGGTGTCCACCAGGGCCACGCGGCGCTCGTCGAGCACGGTCTCGCCGTAGATGCGGTCGCGGGTGACCCCGGCGCGGTCGTGGGTGATGGCCGCGTTGCGGCGGACAAGGCGGTTGAAGAGCGTGGACTTGCCCACGTTGGGGCGGCCCACGACGGCGATGACGATCGGCATTCTGGTGTTCTCTGGCCTTTGCGCGCCCTGGCCGGGCGCATGGATGTTGGGGGGCGGCGAACCGCCGCCGGGGCCCGTCCTCGCGGACCGCGGCGGCCTTTTCCCGCCCGCGCGGGAGGCGGCACCCTATCCTCGGACGGGCGCGGCCGCAAGCCCCGGGCGGCCCGTTTTTCCCGGGTTCCCATGGAGTATGCGAAGCCGGGACTCCCGTCAAATGGCGGCCTGCGCGTGGGCGGGGGTGCGCGCAGGGCCGTGGATGAGCACCCCGGCGCGCGGGAACGCAGGAAATGTACCTCTCCCGGAAGCCCCGCCCCGTCCGCCCCGACCCCTGGACTTCATTTCGCCGCGCGGAGTATGCTATGCGTGAACGGTGTTCATTCTCATCCCCCTACCCCCAAAGACGGAAAGGAGACGAAACACATGGCGGTCAAGAAGATCCTCATGCTCGTGGGCGACTTCGTGGAGGACTACGAGGTCATGGTGCCCTACCAGATGCTGCTCATGGTCGGGCACACGGTGCACGCGGTCTGCCCGGACAAGAAGGCGGGCGACAAGGTCATCACCGCGATCCACGACTTCGACGGCTACCAGACCTACAGCGAGAAACCGGGCCACTTCTTCGGCCTGAACCAGGACTTCGACAAGGTGCGGGCCGCGGACTACGACGCCCTGGTCATCCCGGGCGGCCGCGCGCCGGAGTACATCCGGCTGAATCCGCGCGTCATCGAGATCGTGAAGGAGATGGCCGCGGCCAAGAAGCCCATCGCCGCCATCTGCCACGGCCCGCTCATCCTCGCGGCCGCGGGCGTGACCAAGGGCTGCACCTGCATGGCCTACCCGGCGGTCGGCCCGGACGTGGAGATGACCGGCGGCACCTACGTCGCGCCCAACGAGACCTTCAGCAACGCGGTGGTCGACGGCAACCTCGTCACCGCCCCGGCCTGGCCCGCCCACCCGGAATGGATGCGCAAGTTCCTCGAGGTGCTGGGCTCCACGGTGAAGCCGTAGAATAGAGAACGAAAAAACAGTGAAAAAATATGAAGGCCGTCCCAAAAGGACGGCCTTTTTACATATGGCAAGCAGCCCTCGGCTTCACCGGCCTCAAGCTTCGTCAATCACCATTCGCTTGCCCACTGACCATAACAACGGGTCTAGACATCCGCCAATTTTCCCTGCAACCAGGCGATTGCAAAAAGGGAATCCTCTTTTTCTGGCCGCTCGTCCGCAAGTGCCTTGTCCAGGGCAAAGACATCAAGAGTCAGTTCCGCGGATTCATCCGTTTCCGGGATCGGCGGGCGGCAAGCCACCACTTGGAACCTGTTGAAGGCGGATTGCCCTTCTTCCGAGGGTTCATACGCTAGCACCGGTCCGAGGATAGTGTATTCCGGATCGTCCTTCACATCTTTTCGAAAGGGTAGAAATGCCGCGAAACCTTTCCCCATATTAATCTGTCGTCCATGATCATCTTTGAATTTCAATTCCTGCTTACTTTTTTCTACTTTGTAAGCTATGGCACCGATTAAAAAATCATATTCCATTCCAACTACATATTTATGCTTGTTATATCTATATGCCGTATCGAAAAAACATACACTCGCGCCATAAAATGTACACGCCAGATTTGCTTCATAACCTCCATCCCATTCATTGATTCTCTCAAGTTTCATATGCATCTTTTTTCCATGGAAAGCATCAAATCGTAAAGAAGGAACAGCACTTGAAAATTTTGACGCGCTGTCAATAACACAGCAAATCTCAAGGTATTTTGATGAATTATAAATATAATCTTTGCATGATTCGTTCACCATTCGAGTCGAGTGAACTTTGTCGAGAATATGGCATATGAAATTCTTAAACTCTTCCTTGCTCCCGGCTGGTACCCCGACGGCACTCCAATGGCTACCCAATCTAATAGGCCTGTCATTGCTATTCATTGGTTAGTTCTTCCTTTCGAAAAAATGTGGCATGGGTAGAAACAGTGGCCATTTGACGGCTATTGCGATCGGCCGGTCAGAAAAAATTCTCGAGTGGCCGACTCCAGGGAGTTCGCCTTTAAAAGCTAAAAGCTTCAAGAAGCGATAGCCTATCTTAACGAATCAATAAAGGATGATATTTAGCAGGCACATTCAGCTGGCGGAGGGAGAGGGATTTGAACCCCCGGACGGGTTGCCCCGTCAGCGGTTTTCAAGACCGCCGCAATAAACCACTCTGCCATCCCTCCGTGCCCGTGAATGGCGGGTGCGCGGCGGGACGCCGCGCGGTGAGCCGCGTCGCGGGTGGCCGCGACGCTGGTAGCTGAGCTAGACGAAGACGCGGAAAACATCAAGGGGCGCGGCGGGATGGGGAACGGGGCAGCGTGGCATTCCGCCCGCTTATGCCCGCGTCGTGGTGCCCTGCCTCCGCGATTTCCGCTGCTCTTCACTGCACTTTTTCCCCGCCTGCCCCGCCTCCTCCTCCCCCTTTGCGTCCTTCTGGTGTACGGTGAAGGGTGCGTACCGTCCGGAAGCCCCTGGGCGAGTCCGCCCGGCTCTCCGCAGCGACGCATGCCGGGCGACGCCATACGGCGAAGCACAGACCGCAAGGAGGAACGATCATGAAGATAGCCATCATCGGAGCGACAGGCAGGGTCGGCTCGCGCATCGCGGCCGAGGCGCTTTCGCGCGGCCATCAGGTGACCGGCATCGTCCGCCATCCCCATGCCGCCAAGGCGCCCGAGGGGGTGCGGCTGGTCGTGGCCGACGCCAGGGACTCGGCGGAGCTGGCCATGCAGCTGGCGGGCCACGACGCGGTGGTCAGCGCGGCCAACTTCGCCGTCCTCACGGCCGAACCGCTTCTCGAGGCCGTGCGCTCGGCGGGCATCACCCGGCTGTTCGTGGTGGGCGGCGCGGGCAGCCTGGAGGTGGTTCCGGGCCGCCTCGTGGTCGACGAGCCGAGCTTTCCGGCAGAGTTTCTGGCCGAAGCCGTGCCGGGAAAGGAATTCCTCGACGCGCTGCGCACGGTGGACGACCTGGACTGGACCTTTCTCTCCCCCCCGGCCGAGTTCGCGCCCGGCGAGCGCACCGGGACCTACCGCACCGGCGGCGACCAGCTCCTGACCGACGACACGGGCAGGAGCCGCATATCCATGGAGGACTACGCCATCGCCGCGCTGGACGAGCTGGAGCACCCGCGCCACGTGAAGCAGCGCTTCACGGTCGCCCGCTGAGGCACGGATGGGGCACGGTGCGGGAAGGACGAGGACGCCCGCCCCGCCGCGCGGGCCCGGGAACGGGCCGCGCGGGGGGAGGCGGAAGGCGGCGTGCGGCTAGCGCTTGCCGCCGATGATCTTCGCGATGGACTCGGTGTAGGGCGGGGTGAGCACGCCCTTCTCGGTGATGATCCCGGCGATGAGCTCGGCCGGGGTGACGTCGAAGGCGAAGTTGTAGACCTTCACGCCCTCCGGGGTGATGGCCGATTCGCCCGTGGGGTGGGTGACCTCGCGCGGGGTGCGCTCCTCGATGGGGATCTCCTCGCCCGTGGGGCAGCGCAGGTCGAAGGTGGAGGACGGGGCGGCCACGTAGAACGGGATGCCGTGGGCCTTGGCCAGGAGCGCCACGCCGTAGGTGCCGATCTTGTTGGCCGCGTCGCCGTTGGCCGCGATGCGGTCCGCACCCACGATGACCTTGTCCACCAGCCCCTTCTTCATGAGCAGGGCGCAGGCGTTGTCGCAGGCCACGGTCACGTCCACGCCGCACTTGTGCAGCTCGTAGGCCGTGAGCCGCGCGCCCTGCAGGAAGGGGCGCGTCTCGTTGGCGACCACGGTTATCTTCTTGCCCTGCTCCACTGCGGAGTAGATGACGCCCACGGCCGTGCCCCAGCCCGCGGTGGCCAGAGCGCCCGCGTTGCAGTGGGTCATGACGCGGTCGCCGTCCTTCAGCAGGTTCGCGCCGTGCGCGCCCATGGCCTTGTTGATCTCCTCGTCCTCGCGCTGCATGGCGCGGGCGCGGTCGAGCCAGATGGTGGCCAGGGCGGGCAGGCCGATGCCGGGCCGCTCCTCCCACATCTTCGTGAGCTCCTCCACGGCCCAGCGCAGGTTCACGGCAGTGGGCCGGGCGTTCTTCAGCGTCTCCAGCCGGTCGCGAAGCGCCGCCTCCCAGCCCTCGCCGGTGCCTTCCGTACGCTGCGTCTCGCGGGCGCAGAAGTAGCAGCCGTAGGCCGCGGTCACGCCGATGGCCGGGGCGCCGCGGATGACCATCTCCTGGAGCGCATAGACCGTGGTCGCGAGGTCGCGCACCTCGTACCACTCCTCGCGGCGCGGCAGGTAGCGCTGGTCCAGGAGCATGAGGGCGTCGGCCTCGGGCTCGTAGCGGATGTGGGTGTTCAGCACCGGATACTCCTTATTCCTTGCAGGCGGCGCACTCGACGGCGATCTCGTCGGCCACGGCCACGCCGTCGCGCACCGCCACGTAGATGATGTTGGGATGGCGCTGCTCGGTGATGGTCCCCTCCTCGGGCACGCCCATGTACACCGGGCTGACCGCGCCGCCGATGGCGTAGACGCCCTTCGCGCTCGTCTCCAGGGAGTGGTTGAGGAGGATGAGCTCCGAGCCCTCCTTGCCGATCTTGCAGATGCCCTCGGTGCAGGTGATCATCTGCAGGCCGAGCTTGCGGAAGACCGGGGCCGGGCCCTGCGAGCCGATGCAGGCGATGACGTTCTTCATGGGGAAGGACAGGCTCTGCAGCAGGTAGACGCCGCCGTCCAGGGCCATGCGCTGGGTCTGGATGACCAGCCGCTCGATGCCCTCCTCGTCCACCTCGCCGAGCTTGGGCACGGCGTTGTGCAGGATCTTGATGTTCCCGCCGAGCAGGATCTCCTCGCCCATGTCGCGGGCCACGTCCTTCTGCACGCGCATGGTGGTGCGGCGGTGCCCCCAGTAGACCGGGGTCTCGTCGCCGCGGTCGCGCTTGAAGCGCGAAAGCACGGCCACGATGTCCGCCGCGGTGCTGCCGCCGCCGAGCACGAGGGAGGGCGTGCCCAGGAAGTCCTCGGGGTTCTCGAGGCTTCTGGCCACGGTCTTGGCCTCGCCGTACACGCCGAGCTCCACCGGGATGTTGCTGCCGAAGGCCAGGACCACGTTGCGCGCCTGGACGGTGCCGTGGCTCGTGGTCACCGTGAAGCCGTCCCGGTCCTTGGCCAGGGAGAGGAACTCCTCGCCCAGGCGCACCGGGATGCCCGCCTCGGCCACGAAGGCCTCGATGCGGCAAAGGTAGCTCTCGAGGTCTTCCTTCTCGCCCTCGGGGCGCAGTTCGGAAATGATGTAGTCGTCTTCCGCGCCCTTGGGCACCGTGGGGTACACGGACTTGCCCTTGGGGTAGGTGTCGCGGATGCCCTGCAGGATGTGACGGCCCTTTTCCAGGACCACGCAGGACAGGCCCTTCAGCATGGCGCGGCGAGCGCAGGCCAGGCCGCCGGGGCCGCCGCCGATGATGGCGACGTCGAGGATGCTCATTTACTCCACTCCTTCGAGCACGAGGGGGGTCAACCGAGCTTCCTGGCCAACAACTCGTTGACCAGCTTCGGATTCGCCTGCCCCTTGGTCTTCTTCATGATCTGGCCCACGAAGAAGCCCGTCAGCTTCTTCTCGCCCGCGCGGTAGCGCTCGGCCTCGGCCGGATGCTCGGCCACGACCGCGTCGACCACGGCGTCGAGCTCGCCGGAATCGGAGATCTGCGAGAGCCCCTTGGCCTTGACGTAGGCCTCCGGGTCCTCGCCGCTGGCGAAGAGGTCGCCGAAGATCTGCTTGCCGATCTTGCCACTGATGGCCCCGCTGTCCACGAGGCGCACGAGCGTGGCCAGCCCCTTTGGCGTCAGTTTGCAGCCCGCAAGGCTCGTGTCGCAGTCCTTCAGCTCGCGCAGAAGCTCGCTCATGATCCAGTTGGCGATCTTCTTGGGCTCGGCGTAGGCGCCCACGGCGGCCTCGAAGTAGTCGGCCACGTCGCGCTCGGAGGTCAGCACGGCCGCGTCCTTCTCGGGCAGGCCGTACTGCGAGGCGAAGCGCGCGCGGCGGGCGGCGGGCAGCTCCGGAAGCTCGCCGCGCCAGCGCTCCACCCAGGAGGGCTCGAGCTGCACGGGCACGAGGTCCGGATCGGGGAAATAGCGGTAGTCGTGGGCCTCTTCCTTGCCGCGCATGGACTGGGTCACGCCCTTGTTCGCGTCAAAGAGGCGCGTCTCCTGCACGATGGCCTCGCCGTCCTCGATGCAGTCGATGTGGCGGCCGATCTCGTAGTCGATGGCGCGCTGCACGTTGCGGAACGAGTTGACGTTCTTGATCTCGGCGCGGGTGCCGAAGGCGGTGGCCCCCTTCCTGCGCACGGAGACGTTGGCGTCGCAGCGGAACGACCCCTCCTCCATGTTGCCGTCGCAGATGCCGAGGTAGACGAGGATGGAGCGCAGCTCCTTCAGGTAGGCCACGGCTTCTTCCGAGGAGCGCAGGTCCGGCTCGGAGACGATCTCGATGAGCGGCACGCCGCAGCGGTTGAGGTCCACGAAGCTCTTGTTCTCCACGCTCGAGTGGATGTTCTTGCCCGCGTCCTCCTCCATGTGGATGCGCGTGATGCCGATGGTCTTGGTCCCGCCGCCCGCCTCGATGTCGATGCGGCCGTGCTCGCACAGGGGCTGCTCGTACTGGCTGATCTGGTAGCCCTTGGGCAGGTCGGGATAGAAATAGTTCTTGCGCGCGAAGATACTGGTCATGTTGATCCGCGCGTCCACGGCCATGGCCATCTTGCAGGCGTATTCCAGGGCGCGGTCGTTCATCACCGGCAGCACGCCGGGCATGGCGGCGCAGACCGGGCAGACGTTGGCGTTGGGCTCGTCCCCGAAATGCGTGGAGCAGCCGCAGAAGAGCTTGGTGTTGGTCGTGAGCTGGGCGTGGACCTCGAGCCCGATGACGGCTTCGTATTCTGCCATGCTTTCCTCTCTTGTGTGATGTCCGCACGATGCGCAAGACCGTATCGTGCGGAGGGCCGCTCGCCGGAAAACGTGGTTTTCGGCTCGCTCACGCCGCCCCCCGGCGGCGGAGCCGGATTTCCGTCCGGCCCGCGCGGCGCGTCCTGACGCGGCACGCGCGAAGGACCGTGGCGGGAGCCCGACAAACTGCGGACATCCTGGCGCAATTGGGGACTATAGCCCGGGAGGGCCGGACAGACAAGGCCGGAGAGCCCGGCCCCGCCGGAAGGCAAGGCGCGGCAGGAGGCGGGGCTGCGGGCCGCGGCTCGGCCGTCCCGGCCCGCCGCCCTCGTGTCCTACCGGATCAGGCCTTCGCGCCCTTTCCGTACAGCGCCGGGTTCAGGGCGGGGTCGTTGTACATCTTGAACTGGAAGTAGACCTTGGGGCGCTTCCTGCCCGCGGCGTAGTCGGCCAGGAGGTCGGTGAGCGCGGCCAGGAGGTCGGTGCGCTGCTCGCGCAGCACGGCGAGCTTGGCGACGCAGGCCCTGCGGTGCTCCTCGCCCGCGTCCAGGCGCTCGGTCTGCTCCTTCATGTGGAAGACCTTGAGCGCCAGGATGGACAGCCGGTCCAGCGCCATGCCCGCGCTCTCGGTGTTGTGGCGCGCGGGCGCGTTTGCGGGCAGGACGTCCTGCATGGCGGCGATGAGCGCGGCGTCCACGCGCTCGATGAGGTCGTTGCGGCGCTGGTTCAGGCCGTCGATGCGGCGCTTGCAGTCGGCGATGACCTCCGGCCCCACGTCGCGCCGCCGGGCCTCGTCCTCCACGTGCCAGAGGCGGAAGTTGGCCAGGTGCTCGGCCGCGGCCACGGCGGGCAGCGAGGGCGCGCCGCCCTGCCCCGCCTCGTCCAGGGCGATGGGGTCGTAGTCCGCGGCGGGCTCGCGCTCGTGCCAGAGGTCGGTCAGGTCGAGCTGCGCCTGGGCGCAGGCGGCAACGAGGCCGGTGATTTCGTCAAGGGTCATCGTCTCTCCGTGTTCGTTCGCGCTCACTGCGCGCCGCCCGGCGCCAGGGCCAGGGCGTCGCGGTGCAGCAGCAAAAAGGCCTGGGCGGGCTTCTTCATGTGGAAGGCCATCCACTCGCGATCCTGGCCCGCGCCGCAATAGTAGTCGATGTGGCTGCCCTTGATGAGGCCGCCCGTGTCCTGGGCCAGGCCGATGCCGTGCACCGAGGTCCAGGGCGCGTCGGCCGAGCCGCCGGGCAGGTCGGCGGAAAAGGGGATGATGGAGCCGAGCGGCAAAAGCCCCGGGTCCGTGGCCATGGACACGAGCCCGGTCAGGGGACGGCCGATGGTGCCCACGGGCGGGCTGTCCGAGAGGCGGAAGAAGACGTAGCTCGGGTTCTCGGCCAGGATGTCGATCTTCTCCGGCCCCATGCGGTCCAGGGCGGCGCGGATGCCCTCGCGGTCGATCTCGGCCCTGTCCAGGAGGCCGCGCTGGAGCATGAGCTTCTCCGAGGAGATGAACTGCCGCCCGTTCTTGCCCGCGTAGAGCACGGGCTGGACGCGGCCGTCCGGAAGCTTCAGGTAGCCCGAGCCCTGCACCTGCAGCACGTAGATGTCCCACGGGTCGCGCGTCCAGGCGATCTCGAGGTGCCTGCCCGCAAGGGCCTTGCCCAGGTCGATCTGGCGGCGGTCGTAGTACGGCTTGATGCGGCCGTTCTCCACCCGGTAGACGATCTTCTGCCCGGTCCAGCGCGGCTGGAACTGCCCCAGGTCGATGGTCTGCAGGTCGTGCGGCAGGCCGTAGAGCGGCCAGTCGTAGCCGGGCTTCTTCGTCAGGCTCGCGTCCAGCAGCGGCGCGTAGTAGCCGGTGAGCAGGGGGTCGGGCCCCACGCGCAGCCAGACGTAGTCGCGGGCGAGGATGGAGGGGTCGGCGTCGAGCCGGGGCAGGTCCGCCAGCAGCCGACGCGCCGTCATGTCGAGCTGGCCCCAGGTCAGCTGCAGCCCGGGCGTGTCCAGGGCCAGAGCGCCCGACGGCTTGGCGTCGAGGTAGGCCAGGCTCTGGGAGAGCGCTCCGGCCATGTCGTTCCACGAGCCCAGGCGCTGGGTCGCGGGGTCGAGGCGGTCCGCCAGGGCCAGGGCCTCGGCCGGGCCCACGCGGGTGAAGCCCGGCGCGGCCGAGGTCGGGGGCGGCGGGGTCGGGGCCACGGGCGCCTTGGCCGCGCAGGCCGCGAGCAGGAGCATGGCCGCCCCCGCGAGGCAGGCGCGCAGGCGAGCGCGGAAGGACCGGGGAACGGACGGGGAAAGGGGTCGCGAAAGCGAAGACATGGCGTACCTCACTGGGCCGCGATGGTGGCGTCGAAGAACTTGCCCACGCCGTATTCCTGGCGGCGGAAGAACTTCTCGGGCGCGGGGCCTATGATCTGCATCTCGGGATGGCTCTTCTGCACCTCGAGCGCGATGCGCATCTCCTTGGTGCAGCCGGTGGAGAAGGTGGAGTCCTTGCCGGTCCAGGAGTTGGGCACCTTCTGGCCCATGAGCTCGAAGCTCTTCTCGATGTCCTCCACGGTCTGGAAGCGCCAGACGTCTATGAGGCCCGAGCGCTGCACCTGCTCCCACATGTACATCAGGTCGTCCGCGTCCATGCCCTCGACGAAGTGCTCGCCGGGGTTGATGACGAAGGTCTGGTCCAGGCGGTCGCGCAGGTAGCCGACGAAGGTCTCGAGCACCTTGAGGGCGGTCTTCACCTGGCCGGGGATGGAGCCGACGATGGCCGAGTAGAACATCACGCTCTTGCCCTGGGACTTGGCCCGCCGAAGCGACGCGATGATGCTGCCGGACAGGGCGGAGAGCCCGGCCTCGTTGAACTTGCGCACGGACTCTGGCTTTTGGCGGTGGACCATCTGGAAGCTGCCGTCCGGGTCGCGCCAGAAGCAGATCACGTCGCGCGTGAAGCTGTGGTGGGTCATGGCCAGGCGGCGCTTGTTGGAGGCGCCCTTGGCGATGACGAGATCCGACTCCTTCCAGGCCCGGGCGAAGGTCACCGAGGCGCGGTAGAGGTTCAGCTCCTCGCGCGTGCCGTCGGAGATGACGATGAAGCGGTTCTCGCGCTGGGCGCGCAGGAGGTCGTTCTTGCTCATGCGCGGCTCGGCGATGAAGGTCGCCTCGCGCAGCTGTCCGGCGAGCACGGAGTCGTGGTCCCAGTCCCAGAAGACCGGGGCGTGGAAATTGAAGCCGTCCTTGAAGGCCATGATCACGCGGTGGCCCTGGCGCACCAGGGCGCGCACGAGCAGCAGGTCGAAGATCAGGCCCCCGCTGCGCTCCGGCAGGTAGAGGATCTTCTGGTCCCGGCCCACGTCGCGGCCGAAGGCGCGGCGCAGGATGTCGATGCAGGCGGTGTCGGCGCGGCACTCGGCGCGCAGGGCGTCCAGATCGGGCCGCCCGTCTTTCGCACCATCCTTCGCACCGTCCTTCGCACCGTCCTTCACGGCCTCGGGGAGCCACAGGTCGGAGTAGGTCGCCAGATGGAAGAGGCGCTCGAGCTCGCGCATGTCCAGCTCGTGGCGCACGTCGTCCATGTGGCGGCAGGCCTGGAGCGTCTCCGGGCACTCGGTGATGAAGCGGTCCACGCCCTCGTGCTTCAGCGCGTGCCAGGCGCGCTCGTTGGCCCGGCGCCGCTTCTCGCGGTAGGGGTCGGAAAGTCCGCTCACGGCCATGAACATGGTCATGAAGCGCTTCTGCAGCCGCGACGGGATGATGATCGGCGAGGCCAGGACCATGCGCAGCTTGTGGCGGCAGAGGTCCAGGACGCGCCGCCTGTCGTCGCGGTCGGGCAGGAACTCCCGCGTGAGCCCCACCAGGCGGCGCCAGCGCGCGCAGTACTCGGCGCGCAGCCCCGGGTCCAGGGAGTTGTTGAGCAGCAGGCGCAGCATGTGGTCCGAGCAGGGCGCGAAGATCTGGTCCTCCCCGAGGGGGATCATGAAACGCAGCTGCTCGGGCGTGGCGTTCTTCTCCGGATCCGTGGCGTGGACCAGGGAGTTCTCGGTCAGGAAATGCAGCAGCCAGGCGTCGAGCTCCGGTCCCACGCCGAAGCGCAGCTCCTCGGGGCTCGTGACGAGCGAGAAGTCCCTCACGTGGTCAGCTCCGTAAGGAAGCCCTTGTCCTGCAGCGACTGGAAGTAGCCGTGGCGGTCGAGCCTGAGCAGGAGCATGCCCTGCTCCGCCCGCCGGACCTCGAGCCGGTCGCCGGGGCGGAGCTGCAGCGAGTCCTGGCCGTCCACGGTCAGGTAGACCTCGCAGGCGCCGTCGTCGTTCTCCACGACCAGCGGGCGCTCCGTGGGCAGGACCAGGGTGCGGAAATAGTTGCGGAAGGGGCAGATGGGCGTGACGCAGAAGCTCTGCACCGAGGGGTGGACGAGCGGACCGCCCGCGGACACGGAATAGGCCGTGGAGCCCGTGGGCGTGGAGATGATGAGCCCGTCCGCGCGCAGCCGGCTCACGTGCTCGCCGCCGTAGGCCAGGGAGAGGCGCACCAGGCGGGCCAGGCGGCCGCGGCTGACGACCACGTCGTTGATGGCCCGGCCCTCGGCGACCATGCCTTCGCCGCGCAGCACGCGGTAGGAGAAGGCCATGCGCTCCTCGAGCCGCACGTCCCCGGAGAGCGCCCGGTCGAGCGCCGTGGGCCAGGAGGCCATGTCCGCCTCGGCCAGGAAGCCGACGCGGCCCATGTTCAGGCCGAGCAGGGGCACGCCGCTGCCCAGGGCGGAACGGGCCACGGAGATGAAGGTCCCGTCCCCGCCGAGCACGAGGACGAACTCGGACGACTCCAGGCTGTCCCTCGGAAAGAGGAAGCCGGAGCTGACGTGGGGCAAGGTCTGGACGGCGACGCTCCGCTCCCCGCACCAAGTGGTGATCTCGGCGGCGAGGCGGCGGGCTTCGGGTCGGTCTCGGACGATCAGGCAGATGCGGCGCGTGGCTGGCGACATGGGCGATAGGTAGTAGAAAGGCGCGAATCATTCAAGCCCGGCTTTTTTCCGAGGGACACGAAAAAAGTCAGCTTTCCATCTAAAGTTTCCGACTCCCGGTACCGAAAAGAACGGCGAAAGGGGATGATTTTAAATGCTGACCAACCCGTACCAGATCCGCACCATGCTGCGCACCTACGGCAAGCAGCTCGTGAACGCCCGCAGGCTGGCGCGCTTCCAGCGCCGGATGCACGGCGCGGACGGGGACGGTGCGGACGGGAACAATGCGGCGACACGGGACCTCAGACGCCAGGCCCTGGTGGAGAAGGTCGCCCGGGAGATCATCGACAACCTCGTGGTCACCGGGGTGGAGAATCCCCTCGTCGAGCACATCAAGGAAGAGCTCGAGAAGCGGGTCGGCGGCAGGCTGCTCTTCGAGTACCCCTTCATGGAACAGGAATTGCAAATTCTCCGGCAAAACGACGGAGACGGAGCGGTCCTGCTCTCGCCCGAGGAAACGCACGAGGTCCTGGCCACGCTCTGGGAGATCACCACCCGGGCCGTGGACGAGACGATGCTCTGAGAACCGCGGCGCTCCCCTGGAGGGCCCTAAAGAAAAGGCGATGCAGGACCGATAAATAGGTCAGGACACTTGTGCACGGGGGAGGAGCGGTGTATCTCCTCCATTGAGGTAGGCGATTATGGAAATCAAGAATCTGCTGATCGCGGGAACGCCGTACGACAGCAAGAAGATCGACAAGGCCGAGCGCAACGACGCTGCGGACAAGGGCCAGAAGTCCGACTCTGCGACCGGGGACAAGGTCTCCCTGTCCAGCGAGGGCACCCTGCGCAGCCTTGCCGTGCGCAGCGCGGGCACCGATCCGGACGTGCGCGCCGAGAAGATCGCGGACCTCAAGGCCCGCATCAAGGACGGCACGTACCAGCCCGACAACAAGAAGATCGCGGAAGGCATCGTCCGCGAGGACCTGAGCCTTATCGCCTAGCCTGACCTTTCAGGATTCGCGCAGGCCGGACGCAAGAGGCGCCCGGACGGCGGGACGAATCGCCAAGCGGCACGCCGGACGGCGCAAGACGGGCGGGGGGGAAACTTCCCGCCCGCCGCTTTTTTTTGCGCGCGGACAGGGCGGCGGGGCGCCCTGCTCCCTCCTGCGGCCCTGCTCCATCCGCCCGCTCCCCGGGCCTTCGATCCGGTCCCTTCACTTCCGGGGCCGATTGGTCTACACGGCCAGTTCCGCGCCGCAAAACCGGCGCGAAGCCAAGGAGTCTTTCATGCGACAGATACCCGTCACAGTTCTGACAGGCTACCTCGGGGCGGGCAAGACCACCCTGCTGAACCGCATCCTGTCCGAGGAGCACGGACTTCGCTTCGCCGTGATCGTCAACGAGTTCGGCGAGATCGGCATCGACGGCGACCTCGTCGTGGACAGCGACGAAGAGATCTACAACATGAACAACGGATGCGTCTGCTGCACCGTGCGCGGCGACCTCATCCGGGTGCTCTCCTCGCTCGTCAAGCGGCGCGACATCGACGGCATCCTGCTCGAGACCACGGGGCTGGCCGATCCCTCGCCCATCATCCAGACCTTCTTCATGGACGACGACATGCGCCAGGGCACGCTGCTCGACTCCGTGGTCACGGTGGTGGACGCGGTGCACTTCGACCTTTCCGGCGATTCGGCCACGGAAGCGGCCAAGGAAGCCGTCGAGCAGGTCGTCTACGGCGATCTCCTGCTGCTGAACAAGGCCGACCTCGTCGGCGAGGACCGCCTCGCCGCCATGGAGGCCCGCATCCGGGCCCTCAACCCCCAGGCCCGCATCCTGCGCACCACGCGCTGCGACGCGCCCATCGAAGAGATCCTCGGCCGCCGCTCCTTCGACCTCTCGCGCCTGCTCTTCCTCTCGCCCGCCATGCTCGACGCCCCGGCCAAGGGCGCCCACGAATCCGGCGTGACCAGCGTCTCCATCACCCTGGACGGCCCGGTGGACGTGGAGAAGCTGCGCGAGCACCTGGGAAGCTTCCTGGCCGAGCAGGGACAGGACGTCTACCGCTGCAAGGGCATCATGCACGCCGCGGGCAACGCCCAGCGCCTGGTCTTCCAGGGCGTGCACATGCTGCTCGAGGTGGGCTTCGGCGCTCCCTGGAAGGACGACGAGGAGCGCATCTCCCGGGCCGTGTTCATCGGCCGCGGCCTCGACGAGGCCGCCCTGCGCGCCGGGCTCGAGGCCTGCCGGGCCTAGTGTGATGTCCGCAAAATACGCAAAGCCGTATTTTGCGGGAGATCGCCGCGCCGAAAACGTGGTTTTCGGCTTGCTCACGCCGCCAAGGGCGGCTGAACCGTGCATCCGCCCGGTTCATGTGTCGCGTACGACCACTGCGCAGCGTATCGACTTTTTTCATGGACGCGACACCAGGGCCGCTCCGACCGATTCCAGAGAACGCCCCGACTCCCCAAGGAGAATGAGGATGACCCCGAACATGGACAGCATGGAATGGATGGCCGACGAGAACGTCCCCGGCCTCTCCCTGGCCCAGACCGACGCCTACGTCACGGCCTGCGCCTTCGCGGCCGACGGCGAATCCGGCCGGACGCACGCCGCCTTCTCCACGGGTGACGGCCGCCTGCTGCTCCTCGACTGCGAGGCGCGCGCGGCCATGACCACCAAGCCCCACGAGGGCGCGATCCTGAGCCTGGCCACCATGGAGGCCGGATTCCTGAGCGGCGGCGACGACGGCCGCGTGGTCCTGACCCGGACCGCGGGAGAGGGCGCGGGCGAGGGCTGCGACATCTACGCGCGCAAGGGCAAATGGATCGAGCATCTGGCCGTCTGCGCCAACGGCCGCTTCGCGGCCACCCTTGGCCGCGAGGTGCTGCTCTTCGAGCCCGATGAGGAGGACGACGAGTGCCCCTTCGCCGGGCCCACGGTCCTCGGGCCGCTTCCGGCCAACGCCGCAGGGCTGGCCTCGGGCGCGCGCGGCCGCATCCTCTACGCCTCGCACAACGGCGGGCTGACCATGTGGGACATCCCGCCCTCCTCCCCTGCCGGACGGCCGGTGGAGGGCGAGGGCGCGCACCTGGCCCTGACCGTCTCCCCGGACGGCCGCTTCGCGGCCACCGCCACGCCGGACAAGGCCGTGCGCATCCTCGACCTGCAGGAGAGCGAGGGCTTCGTGCTCGAGGGCTACCCGATCAAGGTGGAGAGTCTGGCCTTCGACGGCGAGAGCCGCTTCCTGATGACCAGCGGCGAGCAGGCCGTGGTCATGTGGGACCTGGGCGCGCCACCCGAGAAGCGCGGCGAGCCGATCGTCTTCGGCGCCTTCGAGCACGGCTACGTGCGCATCGTGGCGCCGCACCCGGCCCTGCCGCTGCTGGCCGCGGGCTACGACACCGGAGCGGTCTTCCTGGGCGATTCGGTGCGCCGCTCGGCCAAGCCGCTCTTCAGCCTGGGCGGCGAGCGCATCTCCTGCCTCGCCTGGTCGCCGGACGGACGCTATCTGTGCGGGGGCAACGACGAGGGCGCGCTCTTCCTGCTCGACCTCGTGCGGCTGGCCTCTTCCTAGGCCCGAAACAGAAACGGCCCCGGCCCGCAAGCGGACCGGGGCCGGTCTGATCGAAAAGCCTGCGGCCTACTCCCCGGCCTTCTCTTCGGCCTTCGTCCCGGTCTTTTCCCCGCTCTGGCCTTCGGCCTGCTTCAGGGACAGGGAATAGTGGGTGGGAAAGCGCGGGTCGGTCTGCGGCACCTGCAGGCCGATGTGCGACTTGGAGTTGACGCAGATGGGGCCGGTGAGGTTCAGGGCGGCGGCGTCGGGCCTGCCCTGCGGGATGGTCACCGTGACCAGTATGGCCAGCTGCCGGATGTTCTCGATGCGCAGGATCTTCTGCTCCGCGTCGCCGATCTGGATCTCGTAGTCCTCCAGGAAGGCGAAGGGATCCGTGACCACGAGCCCGAGCTTGGAGTCCTTCAGGCACTGCAGGAGCATGAACGGCGAGTCGTCGCGGATCTGCAGGAGCGCGAACTCGTGCCGGTTCTCGAAGCCGATCAGCCCCTTGGGGAAGGTGATGATCCGGGACTGGTCCACCGTGCGCTCGCCCAGGCGAGTCTGGATGGTTACTTCTTTCCGGGCCATAATTCCGCCGCCGCCATCAGGTCGTTCTCAAGGGCTTCCAGGGCAAGCCGGTTCTGCTCCCTGACCTTCACGTAAAGCTCCTCGCGGTACACGGGCACGTCGTCCGGGACTTCCAGCCCGATCTTTATCTGCTTGCCCTTCACGGACAGGACAGTAATCTTCATGGTGTCGCCCACGTGGATGGATTCTCCTGGGCGACGGGTCAATATCAGCATTTCGCGGTCCCGGTTGTCGTCCCCGCGCGGACTCCCGCACGGCAGAGGCGCATTCTGTCCGCGCGCCTCCTGATCGTCAAGCGCAATCGTCCCGGCATGCCCGGCGGACGCGCGCGGGGCCCCAAACGCCCTTCTCGCAAACGCTCCTCGTGTGACGTCCGCAGAATACGCAAAGCCGTATTCCGCGGAAGACCGCCGCGCCGAAAACGCGGTTTTCGGCTTGCCCGTGCCGCCGGCGGCGGAACCGCGCATTCGCCCGGTTCACGTGTCGCGGACGGCTCCTGTACGGCATATCGACTTTTTCCATGAACGCGACGCTAGAGATAGTTCGTGAGCGTCATCTTCATGATCATGCTCGAACTCTTGAGCACGGTCTCGTAGGCCAGCTGCTGCTGGGCCATCTTGGTCAGAAGCTCGCCCAGGTCGATGTCCTCGACCGATCCCAGGCGCTCGTTGTCGTTCAACTTGAGGCTCGAGAGCACGTTGCCCGCCACGGTCAGCCGGTTCTCGCGCCCCGCCACGTTGGCGGCCTGGTTCAGCACCTGGCTGTGGGCCTTGTCCAGGTCCTCGAGCACGCCCTGGATGCCGGTCTGGTTGTTCGTCTCCAGATAGCCGACCAGCCGCCCCATGACGTCGAAGAGGTTCTTGGCCGCATCGTTGCCGAAGACCAGCGAGGCGTTCGAGGCGTTCGGGTCCTGGTACACGCCGCCGAAGATGTCCTTGCCGACGTTGTTGATGCTGATCTCCTCGCTCACCGCGATGCGCAGCTTGATGTCCGCCATGCGCGGGTGGATGACGAACTGGTCGCCCGCGAACAGCGTGTTGCCGCCGTTGGAGGAGAGCGTCAGGATGCCTCCCGGCACCACGAGCGTGGCCGCGTTGGACGAGACGCCCGAGGCCATGATGTTGCCCGTGGTCCAGGTGTTGCCGTTGTCCATGCTGTACGAATAGAGGATCGGGCCGAGCAGCGAGCCGCCGCCCGAATCGATGCGCACGGTGACGTTGCCCGGGAACGAGCCCGTGGCCTGCCCGGCGATGGTCTGCGTGCCGTACTCGTCCACCGAGGCCGAGTCCTTGTCGTCGCCCATGTACTGGGCCGTGGGGCGCACCCAGAACCAGGTGCCCCGGTCGTCGTTGGGATTGGAGATGGAGGTGGTCGTGACCTGGGTGCCCGCGTCGAGCGTCATCTTGACCCCGCCCAGGTTCAGGAGCGCCTTGCCGCCCGAGACCGGGATGGGGCCGTTCACGGAGGTGAAGGTCTGGCCGCCGTCCGTGCTGTAGCGATAGCCCAGGGTGGCGCTGCCGATGTTGCTCACGCTGCCGCCGCTGGCCGCGGCCGTGTCCGTGAACTGCACGAGCACGGTCTTGTCGGCGGAACCCTCGATGGTCCAGCCTCCGTTGTCGAGCGAGTTGTCGCTGGCCGTGGCCCACAGCCGCTCCGCGAAGGCGTCCTTGTCGACCTTGTGGCCTGCGAAGATGGACTTGTTGTCGTAGGACGTGTTGGCCAGGGAGACGAGCTGCTCGAAGAGCTGGCGCGCCTGATACGAGATCTGCTCCCGGTTCTCCTTGCTCAGGGTGCCGGTGGCCGCCTGCTCGGCGATGCCCTTGGCCTGGGTGATGACGTCCGAAACCTGCAGAAGCGTGGTGTCCGCGAGGTTCAGCCAGCCCTTGGCCGTGTCGATGTTCTTCTGGTAGGTGGCGATGCCGGACAGCGAGGTGCGCAGGTCCAGCACGCGCGCCGTGCCCACGGGGTCGTCCGAGGGCCGGTTGATGCGCTTCTGGCTCGAGGACTGGAGGTTGGACTCCATCAGGTCCGAGAGGTTGTTGTTCATGTACAGCAGGAAGTTGCCGTACATCATCTGCTGCGTGACGCGCATGGTGTCTGCCCTCCCTACTGCTTGATCGCAAGCAGGGTCTGGATCATCTGGTCCGCGGTGGTGATCAGCTTGGCCGCGGCCGTGTAGGAGTGCTGGAACTTGATCAGGTCGCTCAGCTCCTGGTCCAGGTTGACGCCCGAGGCTTCCTGCTGGCGGCGGTCGAGGTCGTCGGCCAGGGCCTTCTGGTAGGTGAAGTTGAAGTTGGCCTGCTCCGTGTCGCTGCCCACTTCGGCCACCAGGGAGTTGTAGAAGCTCGACATGGTCTCGTTGAGCTTGCCCGCCTGCAGCGTGAGAATGTCGACGTTCTTGGTCTCCAGCCCGACGATGGACGCGGCCGTGGTGTTGTCGCCCGTGTTGGCCTCGCCGGCGCCGTTGACGTGGCCCGCGTTGATGTGGGCCAAGTCCTGGGTGACGTTCGTGTTGAAGGAGACGTCCTCCGCGTTCGAGCCGTCGAGGAAGGTGTTGATGCCGAGCGCCGCCCACAGCCCCGTGGTGTCCTCGCCGAGCTCGAATTTCGAGCCGTCGGCGCTGTGTATCTGCAGCCTGTGGTTCACGATCTGCGCCGAGAGCTTGCCGGGGAAGGCGTTGTTGAGGGCGGTGCAGACGTCTTGCAGGGTGTTCGTGTCGGGATCGAAGTTCTGCTGCCCGGGCGTGGACGGGTCGAAGTCCAGCGCCGCGCTCGAGACCAGCGCGCCGCTCTGCGCGTCGTAGAGGTAGACCATGGACGTGCCCGAGGAGAGCTTGTCGGCGAAGGCCAGGCCCGAGGCCCCGCTGCCGAGCGCCACGGCGTCGTTGTCCACGCCGTAGGTGCCGGAGAGCGAGCTCTGGGGATCGAGGCCCGCGCCCTGGCTGTGGATGCGGTTGGTCTCCCAGACCAGGGTCTTGGAGAAGGCGTCGAGCTTGTCGCGGTAGTTGCCCACGTAGTCGTCGCGGAAATTGAAGTAGCCCGCGAGGCTGCCGCCGGTCACGCGGGAGTCGTCCGCCTGTCCGGTGAAGCTCGTCTGCGGCGTGATGTTCACGAAGGACGAGGTGTTCTGGTACCAGTACAGCCCCTTCTTGGGCACCACGGTGAAGGTGTCGCCCACCTCCATGTCGTTGCTCGGGGTGGCCTGGGAATTGTCAGCGGTGCCGAACCAGATCTTGAGGCCGCGGACGGTGATCTTGCCGTCGTCGGGGCGTGCCGGGACGAGGAGCGTGTTGCCGTCGTCGTCCTTGAGCCAGGTCTTGCCGCCGTCCAGCGAGACCTTCATCATGGCCGCGGAGGCGCCGCTGTTCACGGAGCCGCCCTGCACCACCTGGAAGGTGTACTCGTAGTCGTCGTCGCCGGAGAAATTGATCTTGCCGTCGAAGTTGGAGTCCGGCGTCAGGTCGTTGAAGCTCTTCGGCCCCTCGAACTTGATCTCGTAGCGCTCCGCGCCGTCCACCAGGGGCTGTCCCGCCCGCGTGAGGATGGTGACGTTGCCGCCGCCGTTGTCCACGTAGGTGATGTCGATCTTCTCGGCCAGCTGGCGCACCAGGGAGTCGCGCTTGTCGTAGAGCTCGTTGACGTTGTTGACGCCCGGGATGTCCTGCTCGTTGATCTGCTTGTTGAGCGCGGCGATGGACGTGGTCAGGTCGTTGACCGTGGTGACGTCCTGGCTGATGTAGCTGTCGGTCTGCTTCTGCAGGGACGCCATCTGGGCATCCGCGCTGTTCAGCAGCCCGGTGAGGACCTGGGTCTTGGAGAGCAGGGCCTCGCGCGCGGGATAGCTGTCCGGCGCGGCGGCCAGGTCGTTCCAGGCGGAGAAATATCCGGACAGGGCCGCGTTCAGCCCGTCCTGGTTGGACTCGTTGAACAGGGAGTCGAGGCCCTTCAGCTCGGTGTTCAGGGAGTTCCAGCGGTCGCGGTCGGAGGCCTTGGTGTTGTACGTGTTCTCGACGAACTGGTCGAAGCTGCGCACCACCTGCGTGGCCAGCACGCCCGTGCCGATCTGGCCGGGATTGCCGTTGATCGACATGGCCTCGTCGAGCTCCACCGTGCGGCGGTGGTAGCCCGGCGTATCGACGTTGGCGATGTTGTTGCCGACCGTCTGGATCGACGACTGAGAGGCGAAGATCCCGGACTGGCCGATGCCGAGCAGGGAGTTGACGGACATCTAGTATCTCCCGTGCAGGAGGGCCGCCTCGGACTTGCCCTGGGCGAAACGTCCGTTGCGCGCATAGACGTCCACGCGCTTGGGCTTGATCTGGCTCTGCATGAACTCGAGCATGCTCTTGCTCTGGTCGAAGAGGGCCATGGCGAGGTTGCTGTTCTTGTCCGCCTGCCGGGCGCAGGCCTGCTCCAGGGCGTCGATGGTGTTCACGAGCTTGCGCAGCGGCTCGCCCTCCTCGGGAGGCATGGAATCCACCAGGACGTTCAGGCGCACGACCGTGCCCTCGCGGGCCAGGACCATGCTCTTGAGCTCGGCGCGCTCCAGGGCGATCTGGCGGATCAGCTCCTGGATGGACATCTCGAGGCCGGTGACCTCCTGCGGCTTTCCGGCACGCAGAAGGGAAAATTCTTCCTGCAGCAGCTCGTAGAGGACGACCATCGCCTTGTGCTGCCTGTCCAGATTTTCCCGCATCATTTCGCTCATGGCGTGCTCCAGGGTTTGTTAGCCCGCGTCGCCTCCGCCCTTTGCGGCGGCCGTGCGGCGCGACCTGCCGGGCCTGTAGAGGGTCTGTCCGGAAGCGTTCGCCTCTAGGACGATTCTTCCCCCCTCGGAGGCTCTGTCCCCTGACTGTGCAAGAGTCCTGCCGTCCGTGCCGGTCGTGTTCGCGGCCGTATTCGCGCCCGTATTCGCGTCATGATCCGCGCCGCGGTTCGCGACCGCGCCGCCCGCCTCGCCCGCCGCGTCGGCCAGGCGCTCGCCGAGGCTCGCGGTGATGGACGCGGCCAGTTCCGCGGCGCGGCGGTCGGCCTCGGCCTGGGAAAGCCCGCCCACGTCGATGATCCCGGAGGAGGCCCGAGCCTCGGTCGCATGGGGCGCGGCCTGGGCTGCCCGGGCCGTCTGCGCGGCGTGGGGGGCGGGGGCGGCCTGCGCCTCGTGGGGAGCCTGAGGAGCCTGGGGGGCCGGGGCCGCGGCGTGCCCGCCGGAGACGCCCGGCTGGCCGGGAAGCTCGTCGTGCGCGTCGAGCGGGCGCACCGGGACGTGCTGTGCCGGATTCTGCTTCGACTTGAGCTCGGCGGAGAGCTGCTTGTACATCATGTCCGCGAGCCCTATGCCGCCTGCGTTGGCGAACTTCTTGGAGAGCTCCTGGCTGAACATGGACATGTACTGGTCTTCGTAGCGGCTGTGCAGGTAGCCCTCCTTGGGTATGGAGTGCTGCATCTGCTCCCACATCTTCTGCATGAAGATGGCCTCGAAGTCGGAGCAGACCTTGCGCAGGTCCTTCTCCGAGGACTTGCCGCCCTCGACGCGGTGCTTGAGCTCGTCCAGACGCACCTTCTGGCGCGCCATCTCGGCGCTGCCCGCGTCGGGCAGCCCGCCGATTCCGGTGGTCGGATCGCCGGCCATGCTAGATCACCTCCACGTCTGCCATCAGGGCGCCCGCCGCCTTCAGCGCGCGCAGGATGGAAATGAGGTCCTGCGGCGAGGCGCCGATGGCGTTCAGGCCGTCCACCAGCTCGCGCAGGGTGGCGCCCTCCATGAGCATGAGCCGCTTGTTCTGCTGGGTCACGCCGATGGTCGTCTGCGGCACGGCCACGGTCTGACCGCCGCTGAAGGCGGGCGGCTGGCTGACCTGCGCCGAGTTGGAGACCACGATCTGCAGGTTGCCGTGGGCCACGGCCACCTTGCCCAGGCGCACGTCCTGGCCCAGGACCACGGTGCCGGTCTTCTCGTCCACGACCACCCGGGCGCGGGTCTGGGGCTCGATCTCGATGTTCTCGAGCGAGGCCATGAGCGGCACCAGGTTGCCCTGGAACTTCTGCGGCACGGCGATGTCGATGGTCGAGATGTCGCGGGCCTTGGCGAAGTCGCCGCCCATCTCGCGGTTGATGGCCTTGACCGCCTGCATGGTGGTGGAGAAGTCCGCCACGGACAGGTTCAGGGTCATGTTCTGCATGTCGTTGAAATTGAAGGGCACGCCGCGTTCCACCGTGGCGCCGTTCGGGATGATGGCCACGGTGGTGGTGTTCTTCTGCGCCTGGGCCGCCGTGCCCTGCACCAGGAAGCCGCCGAGCGTCAGAGCGCCCTGGGCCGTGGCGTAGACGTTGCCGTCTATGCCCTTGAGCGGCGTGAGCAGGAGCTGGCCCCCGAGCAGGTTCTTGGCGTCGCCGATGCTCGAGACCGTGACGTCCATCTTCGAGCCCGGGGTGGCGGAGACCATCATGTTGGCCGTGACCATGACCGCGGCCACGTTCTTGGGCTTGATGTCGGCGCGGTTCACGCGCACGCCCATCTTGTCCAGCATGTTGACCAGGGACTGGATGGTGAAATCGCTGCCGCGCTGGTCGCCCGTGCCGCCGAGGCCCACGACCAGACCGTAACCCACGAGCTGGTTGGAACGCACGCCCTTGAAGGTGGCGATGTCCTTGATGCGGACCGCGCCTGCCGGTTGCGCGGCCAGGAGCGTGCAGGCCATGAGGCCCGCCAGGGCGAGCGCCCTTGCGGCGCGGTGTGCGGTCCATCCCCGAAGAATGCGCATGATCCGTTCCTCTCGGTAGACTCTGTGCTCAGCTTAGAAGGGCCAGACGTTGTCCAGGATGCGGGCCAGCCAGCCGGGCTTCTGCTTGTCCGCCAGCACGCCCTCGCCGTAGTACTCGATGGTCGCGTCGGCCAGCTTGTCCGTGCCGATGGAGTTGTCCGCATCGATGTCCTGCGGCCGGACCAGCCCCTTGACCACCAGGATCTGCGTCTCGTCGTTGATGCGCAGCTCGCGCGCGCCCTCGATCTGCATCAGGCCGTTGGGCAGCACCTGGACCACCCGCGCGGCCACCGAGGCCGAAAGGTGCGACTCGCGCTTGGTGTCGCCAGTGGCCGTGTGGTCGTTGGTGGACGAGGTGTCGATGGCCGCCACGCTCGGGTTCACCGGCGTGCCCAGGCCGAGCGTGGGAACGCCGTAGGGCAGCTTGCTGTGGCCCAGGAAGGAGTTGACCTGGAAGTTCATGGTGGACTGGCGCGAGGCCGTGGTGTCGGCCTTGTGCTCGCCTTTGCTCACGTCGTTGACGAGCACGGCCACCACGTCGCCCACGCGGCGCGCGCGGTTGTCGGAAAAGAGGTTGTCCGCCTGGCCCTGCCCGAACAGGGAGCCGGGATTGTCCTGGGTCTGCGCCGGGGCGGCCGGAGGCGGCGTGACCACGGGCATGAGATCGGGCCGCGTGCGCGACGGGGCGCAGCCTGCGGCCAGCGCGGCGGTAAGGATGATGCTCGGCCAAACGTTACGCATTGGATTCTCCTTTCTCAGCGCACCACGACGGTGTTTTCACCCTCGACGACGGCGCGCACCTCTCTGCCGGATTGCAAGTTGCGGACCGGGATCACCTCGCCGAGCGAGCCGTCGGCCATGGCCTGGGCATTGATGCTCAGCTGCACGTTGGTCCCCCTGTAGAGCAGCTGCACCGTCGCACCCTTGACCACGTCGGGCACCTCGGCCACGTCGTCGCGGGTGATGGCCAGCCCCTGCCCTATGGGCCGCTTGGCGCGTATGCCCGGCCTGACGCGCACGGGCTCGTCCTTCAGGTAGGCCGCGTTCTTGCGCTCGCTGACCACCATGTCCGGGGTGATGACGTCGCCGGTGTTGATGGGCCTGGCCGCGCAGGGCACGGCCACCCACTGGTCCAGGAAGGCGCCCGCCGCGACGGAGCGCAGCACGCGGCTGTCCGCGGTCAGGGCGTCGAGGCGCAGGGATATCTTTCCCGGCGCGATCTGGCGCGGCTGCTCCACGCCCATGCGCGCGAAGTCGTCGGGCAGGAACAGGACGTCGGGCACCGCGATGTCGCGCACCTTGACCTCTCCCGCCATGCCCTTCGTCCGCTCCGTCAAAAAGGCGACGACCAGCTTGCGCAGCTCTTCGCCCGAAACCACGAAGCCGCCGCGCTGCACCGCGAGGCTCGTGCGCACGGACACGCCGCGGGCCATGTCGTCGCCGAGCGCGGCGGCGAACAGGGCGCGCACCTGGTCGGGGTTCAGCACCACCTGGCGCCCCCTGTCCGGAGACGAGCAGAGCGCCATGGCCTTGATCTTGTCCCAGGTCTGCTGCGGCAGGTCGCCGTAGACGTCGGCCACGTCGCCGACCAGCACCTTGGGGCCGTGCGCCGTGGCCGCCGGGCGCACCACGATGGTCCAGGAACGTCCCTGCGGCGTGGTCGCGGGAGGCGTCGCCGGCATGAGGCCTTGCGGCGTCGCGCGCGGCGGAGGCTCGGGCAGCACCAGGGGGGCCGGAGAGGCCGAGAAGACGCGCGGCGCGGGCCAGGCCAGGAGCGCCGCGAAGAGCGCCAGCAGGACGGCTGCGACTGCCGAAAGACGCATGATCCGCTACCTCTTCACCTGGATGGCGGTCTGAAGCATGGCGTCCGCCGTGGTGATGGCCTTGGAGTTGATCTCGAAGGCGCGCTGGCCGACGATCAGGCCGACCATCTCGTCAACCAGCTCCACGTTGGAGCCTTCCAGGAAGCCCTGGGCCAGGGTGCCGTAGTTGTTGTCGCCCGGCGTGCCCGCCTCGGCCGCGCCGCTGGCCTGGGTCTCGAAATAGAGGTTGCTGCCCACGGCGTTCAGGCCGGGGGGGTTGATGAAGCGGTAGATCTGGATGTCCGCTCCGGCCAGCTCGTTGCCCGACTTGTCCAGGGCCGAGATGTGGCCCGTGGGCGTGATGACCACGTTGACCGTGTCCGTGGGCACGGTGAAGGCGGGCTGCAGGGCGTAGCCGTTGGCCGTGACCACCTGGCCGTCGTTGTTCAGCTTGAAGGAACCCGCGCGGGTGTAGGCGTCCTGGCCGTTGTAGTCGACCAGGAAGAAGCCGTCGCCCTCGATGGCCACGTCCAGCGGGTTGCCCGTGTTCTGGAAGTTGCCCTCGCTGAAGTACTTGTGCACCGTGACCGGCCGCACGCCCATGCCCACCTGCAGGCCCGTGGGGATGCGGTTGCCGCCTTCGTTCAGGGTGCCCGCGATCTGCAGGGTCTGGTACATGAGGTCCTCGAACTCGGCCCGGCTCTTCTTGAAGCCCACGGTGTTCACGTTGGCCAGGTTGTTCGAGAGTGTGTCTATCTGGGTCTGCATGGCCACCATGCCGGTGGCCGCCGTCCAGAGGGAACGCATCATGGCGGAGATCCTCCTAATGCCTTGGCTATGACTTGCTGACGGTGGAGATCACGCGCTTGTCGATGGAGTCCGACTCCTGCATGATCTTGTTGTAGGCCTCGAAGGACCGGTTGACCTCGATCATGCGCACCATTTCGGGAACGATCTCCACATTGGAGGCCTCCAGATATCCCTGGTTGATGGTCGAACGGATGGTCTGGGAATCGCCGCTTGCGTCGGCCACGGGCATGCCCGGCTGGAGCGCCTGCGGCACCACCCCGGCGTCCGGCGGCACGGTGTAGAGGTTCTTGCCCACGCGCTGCAGCTTCTTCGGGTCCTCCACGTACATCAGGTCGATGGTGCCGAGGACCTGCCCGCCGCTCTGGATGTTGCCCGCCTTGTCCACGCTGAGCACCGAGCCCGGGGGCACGGCCACGGCCGAGCCGCCCGCGAGCAGGTAGTTGCCGTTGGCGTCAACGATCTGACCATCGGCGTCGAGGGAGAAGTTCCCGTTGCGCGTCAGAAAGGTGGCACCCGAGGTCGGGTCCTGCACCCGGAAGAAGCCGTCGCCCTGGATGGCGAAATCCAGGGGGTTGCCCGTCAGGTGAAGCCCGCCCTGGCTGAAGTCCGTGGTCTGCTCGGAGAGGCGCGGCTTGGCCTTCACGTCCGGGTCGGGCCACAGGGCCTCGCCGCGCAGAAAGGGCTTGGAGTCAAGAATGTAGTCATGGGCGAAATGCTGGAAGGTGTCCTTGAAGCTCACCTTGTCCTGCTTGTAGCCCGTGGTGTTCACGTTCGCGAGATTGTTGGAGATCAGGTTGAGCCTGAACTCGTTGGAGAGCGCCCCGAAAAGCGCGCTGTACATGCTGTCCTGCATCGAGCGGTCCTCCTCGGACGGCAAGTATGCAGGGGACGTGCCAAGGTCCGGACGCGAAACCGGCGGCCGGATGGACCCGGCCGGGAATGCCTGGGGCGACAGTTCCAGGGCCGAAAAGCGCGGTGCGGAGAAGCCCGCTCCCGCCCTTCCCTCTGCCGCGCTCCCGTGCCATAAGACCGCCATGCGCACGAAGCTCCCGGACAGCACCGCCCCAAAGAACGCGGGAGGGGAACCGGCATCCCCCGGCCTTGCGGGCCGAGGGCTCGCGGGAATGGAGATCGTGGTGGCGCGCTACCGCGAGGACGTCTCCTGGACGGCCGCGCTTGCGGCCGCGGGCGCGGCCGTCACCGTCTACGACAAAGGCGGGGACAACGGCGGTAGCGCAGCCGCGGGAGGCGCCGCAGGCCCGGCGCGCATCCCCCTCCCCAACACCGGCCGCGAGGCGCACACCTACCTGCACCACATCCTCGCGCGCTGGCCCGATTTTCCCGAGTACACCGTCTTCTGCCAGGGCTGGCCCTTCGACCACATGGGAGGTCGGACGACGGACGCATCGACCGGCCGCGCGCCCGCCGGGCTCGGCCGGGAGATGGCGGATCTGCTGGCCGGGCTGGCCGCCCGACGGGTGAAGTTCAAGGGACTGGCCGACTACGCCGTCCGCTGCGACCGCGCGGGCAGGCCGCACCACCTCTTCGATCCCGAAGGCCGGGGGAAATGGGCGGGCCACGGCCGGGACATCCCGCTCGGCGAGGCCTACGGCCTGCTCTTCTCCGGCGAGGTGCCGGAGACCTTTCACTGCCGCGCTCCGGCCGGGCTGCTCCTCGTCTCGCGCGAACGCATCCTGCTCCGGCCGCGCGGCCTCTACGAGACGGCCATGGCCATGGTCCAGGCCGACCCCGACGACGCGCGCAACACCGGCCACGCCCTGGAACGGCTGTGGTACATCGTCTTCAACGGTTACGCGGCCCTTTCCCGCGACGGCTACACGGCCGAAAAGGCCGCCGCGGCCCGCGGCCTGGGCCGTGACCCGGCCCGAAGCGCCGGGGCAAGGGAGGGATGATAGGGATGATGCGGACCTTCGTCTTCCTGCCCCCGGTCAGGCGCGCCACGGGCGGCGTGGCCGTGCTGCGCACCGTGGCCGAGGTGCTGGCCCGTGCAGGCCGCGAGGCATTCCTCGTGCCGCGCGAGAGCGGCCAGGCCTATCTGGAGGACGCCGCGGCGCCGGTCGTTCCCTGGGACGCCCTCTCGCTTTCGCCCGGCGACTGCTGGCTCGTGCCCGAGGGCTGGCCCAACGCCCTGGCGCCGGGCCTCGCGGCCAAGGCGCGCTGCCTGGTCTACGTGCAGAACTGGGCCTACCTCTTCTCCGCCCTGCCGCAGGGCGCGGACTGGCGCGGGCTGCCCGTCTCCTTCCTGGCCGTGTCCGACCCGGTGCGCCGCTACATCCTCGAGACCATCGGCCGGGACTGCCCCGTGCTCAGGCCCGGCATCGACCTCGCGCGCTTCGCCGCGCCCGCGAAAAAACCGGGCGGCCCCCTGCGCGTGGCCTTCATGCCGCGCAAGAACAAGGCCCTGGCCGAGCAGATCCGCGACGGGTTCACGGCCCGGCGGCGCGGCGCGGGCCTGTCCGAGGTCCACTGGCTGGCCGTGGAAAACATGAGCCAGGCCGAGGTGGCCGCGGCGCTCTCCTCGGCCCACGTCTTCCTGGCCACGGGCTTTCCCGAGGGCTGCCCCCTGCCGCCGCTCGAGGCCATGGCCTCCGGCTGTCTGTGCGTGGGATTCGGCGGTTTCGGGGGGCACGACTACATGCGCCAGGCAGGCGACTTTCCAGGCGCCTACGCCCCCTGGTGGGAGCTGCGCGACGTGCCTTGGGGCGGCAACGGCCTGTGGTGCGCGGACGCGGACGTGGCCGCTGCGGTCAACGGCCTCGTGCAGGCCGCTGCGTGGTGGGAAACGGGCGACGCCCGCCTGGGACCGGCCCTGGCGGCCGGACAGGCGACTGCCCGGGCCTGCTCCGCACAGGCGCAGTCAGAGGCCGTGCTGACGTTGTGGGAAGAGATGTCGCGCGACTGAGGGCGAACCGCGAACGCTCGCGGTACGTTTTAGACGTACAATCTGTCCGAGCGCCCGAACCTAGGCCTGCAGGGCGTAGCCGCGCTCCATGAGCGTCACCAGAACCTTGCCGAGCAGGTCTTCAGGATCATACGGTTTGGCGATGAAGTCGTCGCAGCCCAGGGTCCTGCAGGCGTCCACGTCCTCGGAGTCCGTATAGCCAGTCTGGACGATCACGGCCACGTCGCGCTGGGAGAAGCTCTCGGCGCGGATGCGGCCGAGAACCTCCATGCCGTCCATCACGGGCAGGCCGATGTCCAGGATCACGAGGTCGAAGTGCTCGCGCGCCATGGCCTCCAGCACCTCGGGCCAGCTGACGGCGGACATGACGTGGAAGCCGAGACGGCGCAGGTAGGCCTCGAGGACGAAGCGGCTGGCCGCGTCGTCCTCGGCCACGAGGATGCTGGCGATGGGCGCCGGAGCATCCGCCGTCATCACCGACGCAGTCTGCCCGCGGGAATCCTGTCCGGCGCCCGCCTGCGCGTTGCCCAGAGGAGGCAGGCCGTCCAGCGCGACTCCGTTGCTGCCGTTCATTGACGTATATCCCCCTCTCCTTCCGCCATGGCGAAGGAGCCCTTTCGTGCCGAGACCCGGCTCACGCCGAGGCACGTTCATCGATCCCTCTTTGTGGATGCGGTCTGCCGCTTCGGCGAATGCCTCCGGCGACCGAACGCCCCCTCCACGGCTCTTTCGTATATCCCAAAATGAACAAAGAGCAAGCTGGTTCGCCCATCATTTCACATGCCTTTCTGCCGCACCATGCCGTGACTGCGTGGCATTCTTGACGTTCCGGCGATGAATTAAATTTTCTGTCACTTTCGGATCATGAGCGTGAAGATCAGAAAAGGCTTTCCACACCGCCCGCCATGGGCTACGCAAAGCCCCGCACAAGGAGCCGCCGCATGTCGAAGAAGAAAACCCCGCGTCCCGATCCTGCAAGCCTCGGCCTGCCTCCGGCGGGCGTCGATTCCCACGCCCACCTGGACATGGCCGACACCTTCGGGGAGGACCTGCCGGAGGTACTGGCGCGCGCCAGGGCGGCCGGGGTGGCCCGCATCGGCAACGTCTTCCTCGGCCCCGAGGCCTACGCCGCGGGCCGTCATCTCTTCGACGCCCATCCCGAGGTCTACTTCATCCTCGGCATCCATCCCAACGAGGCGGCCGCCTGCACGCCCGAGGCCCTCGAGGCCATGCGCCTGGCCTTTGCGGCCGATGCGCGGCTTCGCGCCGTGGGCGAGATCGGCCTGGACCTCTACTGGGACGACATGCCGCTTCCCGTGCAGCGGGAGGCCTTCGTGGCCCAGCTCGGCCTGGCCCGCGACCTCGGCCTGCCCCCGGTCATCCACAGCCGGGACGCCTTCGCCCAGACCATCGAGCTGCTCGACGCCGAAGGCTTCGCGGGCAGGCCGCTGCTCTGGCACTGCTTCGGCGGCGACACGGAGCAGGCCCGCGCCCTGCTCGAGCGCGGCTGGCACGTCTCCATCCCCGGCCCCGTCTCCTACAAGAAGAACGAGGAGCTGCGCGAGGCCGTGAAGTTCATGGGCCTTTCCCGCCTGCTCATCGAGACGGACTGCCCTTACCTCACGCCCGAGCCCTGGCGCGGCACGCGCAACGAGCCCGCGCTCGTGGCCTTCACCGCCAGGACCATCGCCGAGGCGCTGGGCACCGAGGTGGAGGAGGTCTGGCGCAGGACCGGCGAGAACGCGGCGCGCTTCTTCGGGCTGGAGAGCTGATGACGGCTGGAAGACGGCGGAGATTCGGATGACCGCCTGACGTCCCGGCAGCTTCCCTCCCCTTTCCGTCCGTCCCCTTTTCCGCTCTTCCCGCCCTTTGCCAAGCGCGGAGAAAAGTCCTATTACCCCGGCCCATGCGCACGCTCGACGAGAGGCTGGACCGGTTCCTGGCAGGACTGGACGCGGCCGGACGGCGGCGGCGCCTGCGGCCCGTGGCTCCCCTCGAAGGGGGCCGGGTGCGGGCGGGCGGCCGGGACCTGATCAACTTCTCCTCCAACGACTACCTGGGACTCTCCCGCCATCCCCTGCTCATCGCGCGGGCGGCGGAGTTCGCCCAGCGCTTGGGCGCGGGCAGCGGCGCCTCGCGCCTGGTCACGGGCCACTTCGAGGCCGTGGAGGCGCTTGAGGCGCGCATCGCCGCGGCCAAGGGCAGCGAGGCGGCGCTCGTCCTCGCCAGCGGCTGGCAGTGCAACGCCTCGGTGCTGGCGGCGCTGTGCGACCATACGGCCTGGGGCGGGCAGCCGCAGGTCTTCACGGACCGGCTGGCCCACGCGAGCATGCACGCCGGGCTCGCCGCGGCCGGGGCCAGGCAGATCCGCTACCGGCACAATGATCTCGCGCACCTCGCCGAGCTTCTGGAAAAGCACCCGGCCGGGGACGCGCCGCGCTTCATCGTCACGGAATCCGTCTTCAGCATGGACGGCGACGTGACGGACGTGGCCGCGCTCATGAAGCTCGCGCGCGCGCACGAAGCGCACGTCTACCTCGACGAGGCGCACGCCACGGGCGTGCTCGGCAGGCAAGGCTTCGGCCTGTCCGTGGGCCACGGCGTGGACATCGCCATGGGCACCTTCTCCAAGGCGCTCGGCTGCTTCGGGGCCTACGTGGCCTGCTCGGCGCGGATGAAGGACTACCTCGTCAACCGCTGCTCCGGCCTCATCTACGCCACCGCCCTGCCGCCCGCGGTGCTCGGCTCCATCGACGCGGCCGTGGAGCTGACGCCCACGCTCGATGCGCAGCGGGCGCGGCTGCTCGCCCACGCCGAGCGGATGCGCCGCGAGTTCGCGGCCCTCGGGTTCTCCACCGGCGCCTCGGCCACGCAGATAATTCCCCTGATGCTCGGCGAAGAGGAGCGGGCGCTTGCCGCCGCGCGCAGGCTCGAAGAGGCGGGCGTGCTCGGGGTGGCCATCCGGCCGCCCACGGTGCCCGCAGGCACGGCGCGCATCCGCTTCGCACTCTCGGCCGCGCACTCCGATGCGGACCTCGACGTGCTGACGGCCGCCGTGGCGAAACTCCGGGAGGGCGCGGCATGAGGCTGCTCGCGGTGCACGGATGGGGCTTCTCCCCGGCGTTCTGGGAGCCGCTGCGCGCGCTGCTGCCCGACATCTCGTGGCAGGCGGTGGACCTCGGCTTCTCCGGCCCGCCGACGCCCATGGAGGCCATCTCGGCCGGAGACGAACCGCCGCTGGTGCTGGCGCACTCGCTCGGGCTCGCCTGGGCCCTGGCCAACGTGCCGCGCCCCTGGGCCGGACTCGTGGCCGTGAACGCCTTCACCAGCTTCTGCAGGGCCGACGACTTTCCCGCGGGCGTTGCGCCGCGCGTGGTGCGGCGCATGCTGGACCGCTTCGTGGAGGAGCCGGAACGCGTGAGCCGGGACTTTCTGACCCGCTGCGGGGTGGCCGGGCCCGACCTCGACGGGCTCCTCGCGGGGCTGAAGGCCCGCACCCTCTACGCGGCCCTGGCCTGGCTCGCGGCCTGCGACGAGCGCGCGGCCTTCGCGGCGCTCTCCTGCCCGGTGCTGGCCCTGTCCGGCGGGGCCGATCCCATCGTGTCCCAGGCCATGAGCCGGGCCTGCTTCGAGGGCGGCGAAGCCGACGTGACGCACGAGATCGTGGCCGAGGGCGGCCATCTCCTCCCCCTGAGCCACACCTCCCTGACGGTCGAACGCCTGCGCGCGTTCCTGGAGCGGATTGCGTCGTGACCTCCCCGCTCTTTCCCCGTCCCGCCGATGCCCGGGCCCGCAAGATGCGGGTCGCCGCGTCCTTTTCCGCCGCGGCCGTGGGCTACGAGCGCGCGGCCGAGGCCCAGCGCCGCGCGGCCGCCGGACTCTGCGCGCGCATCGCGGCCCTTCCCCTGCCAGCCGAGCCCCGCGTGCTCGAGGTCGGCTGCGGCACGGGGCTCCTCACGCGCCGCATCCTGGACGCTCTGCCCGGGGCCCGGGTGCTGGCCACGGACATCTCGCCCGGCATGCTGGATGCGGCGCGCGCGGGCATTTCCGGTCCCGACGTCACCTGGCGGCTCATGGACGGCGAGCGGCCGGACGCGGCGCCTGCAAGCTGCGACCTGATCGCGGCCAGCCTGGCGGTGCAGTGGTTCTCGGACCTCTCCGCCGGGCTCGCGGCCCTGGCCCGCTGCCTCGCGCCCGGCGGCACGCTGGCCGTGTCGCTCCTCGGCGGCGAAAGCTTTCGCGAATGGCGGCAGGCCTGCGCCGGGCTCGGCCTTAGCTGCGGCGTGCCGGACTATCCGGACGCCGAGACCCTGGCCGGACTGCTGCCGGACGGCGGCACGGGCCGGGTGGAGCGGGAGGTCTTCGCCGTCGAGCACGCGGACGGCCTCTCCTTCGCGCGCTCGCTCAAGGCCATAGGCGCCGCCGTGCCCCGGGAGGGCCACGTGCCCCTGGCGCCGGGCAGCCTGCGAAAGGCGCTGTGCACCCTCGGCGCGCCGTGCACCGCGACCTACGACGTGCTCTACGCCGTGTGGCGCAAGGAGCGCCACACGCGCCTGGAGGACGGAGAAGAATGAAGATTCGCGGCGCGTTCGTGACCGGCACGGACACCGACGTGGGCAAGACCTTTGCCTGCGCCTGGCTGGCGCTGGGCTTTGCGGCCGAGTACTGGAAGCCGGTGCAGACCGGCACGGCCCCGGATTCCGGCTACGCCGTGGACGCCCCCGAGGTGGCGCGGCTCGCGCCCGGGACCGTGACGCACCCCTCGGCCTGCCATTTTCCCGCCCCCCTCTCCCCGCACGAGGCGGCAGAGCGCGAGGGCAGGCGCATCGAGCTTTCGGCCATCCGCCTGCCGCGCCCGCGCCGGCCCGGCGCCGCGCTCATCGTGGAGGGCGCGGGCGGCGCGCTGGTGCCGCTGAACGAGAAGGCCCTGACCACGGACCTCATGGCCGCGCTCGGCCTGCCCGTGATCGTGGTGGCGCGCAGCGGGCTCGGCACCATCAACCACACCCTGCTGACCCTGGAGGCGCTGCGCGCACGCGGACTTCGCGTGCTCGGCGTGATCATGAACGGCGAGCCCAACCAGGCCAACGCCGCCGCCGTGGCCCACTACGGCAGGACCGCCGTGCTGGCCGAACTGCCGCGCCTTCGCACCGTCTCGGCCGAGGGCATCGCCGCCCTGCCCCGCCCCGCCTTCGCCATTCCCGAAACCGAGGTCCTGCAATGAGCTCCCAGCCTTCCGAAGCGCCCCTTTCCCCCTTTCCTCCCGTTCCGACAGAGGCCGCCGACCGGGCGCGCCTCGCCGAGCTCGACGCCCGTCACGTCTGGCATCCCTTCACCCAGGCCGCCACCGCGCCGACGCCCGTGCCCATCGTCTCGGGCAAGGGCGCGCGCCTGTACACCGCGGACGGCCGCGAGCTCCTCGACCTCGTCTCCTCGTGGTGGGTCAACCTGCACGGCCACTGCCACCCGGCCGTGGCCCGGGCCATCGCGGAGCAGGCAGGCCGCCTGGAGCACGCCATCTTCGCGGACTTCTCCCACGCGCCGGGCGTGCGCCTGGCCGCGCGCCTGGCCGCCATGCTGCCCGCCGGGCTCTCCCGGGTCTTCTACTCGGACAACGGCTCCACGGCCGTGGAGGTGGCGCTCAAGATGGCGCACCAGTTCTGGCGCAACCAGGGGAAGGAGAAGACCGTCTACGTCGGCTTCGAGGGCGGCTACCACGGCGACACGGTGGGCGCCATGTCCGCTGGCCGGGCCTCGGGCTTCTTCGCGGCCTGGGAGCGCATGCTCTTCCCGGTCGAGGTGGCCCCCGTCCCGGCCACATGGGACGGCGATCCGGATGCTGAATCCAGGGAGGCCGAGGCCCTGGCCGCGCTGGAACGGATTCTCGAAAGGAACAGGGGCAAGGTGGCGGCCGTGGTCATCGAGCCGCTGGTGCAGGGCGCGGGCGGCATGCGCATGTGCCGCCCCTCGTTCCTGGCCGGGCTTGCCGAGCGCGTGCGCGCGGCGGACGCCCTGCTCGTCTTCGACGAGGTCATGACCGGCTTCGGCCGCACGGGCGCGAACTTCGCCTGCCAGAAGGCGGGCGTCACCCCGGACGTCATCTGCCTCTCCAAGGGCATCACGGCCGGGTTCCTGCCGCTCTCCGTGACCGTGGCGAGCGAGCGCATCTACGAGGCCTTCCTCGGCCCGGACGTGGCCACGGCCTTCCTGCACGGCCACTCCTACACGGCCAACCCGCTCGGCTGCGCCGCGGGACTGGCCTCCATGGACCTCCTCGAAGCGCCCGAATGCCGCGCGCGCATCACGGGGATCGAGGCCGTGCACCGCGAGCGGCTGCCCCGCCTCGCGGCACTCCCCGGCGTCATCCGCCCCCGCCTGTGCGGCACCATCGCGGCCGTGGACGTGACCCGGCCCGGCGCCGAGGCGGCCGACTACGCGGCGCCCGCCGGTCCGCTCATGAAGAAGGCCCTGCTCGCGCGCGGCCTGCTCCTGCGCCCGCTCGGCAACGTGCTCTACCTCCTGCCGCCTTACTGCGTCACGGACGACGAGCTGCACCGGGCCTACGACGCCATGGAGGACGTGGTCCGAGACCTGGCGGCCGGTCGCCTGGCCTAGTCTGCCCGCCGAAAGGGGGCGATCGCCCCGGAAACCACGGGTACCGCGCATTCCGGAGCGCACGCGTGGCCTTTGCGGCTGCGATCCGCTACACTCGCGGGAGGGCGCCGTCCCGGCCCGGCCGTGCGGCCGCGGCGCCCGGAAAATTCCCTCCCGCGCGGCCGGGACGCGCGGGCTCCAGGCGGACGAATGAACATACTCTTCTGCAGCAAAAGCTTCCCCGCGGCCCACGAACGCATCCCGGGGCTCCTGCCCGAGGACCGCATCGAGTTCTGCGGGCCTGAGGACGTGGCGCGCCTCGCGCCCGAGGCCGACGTGCTCGTGCCCCTGATCACGCCGATCAGCGAGGAGATCATCGCGAGCGGCCGCTTCGGCCTCATCCACCAGTTCGGCGTGGGGCTCGAGGTGGTGGACATGGAGGCGGCCACGCGCCACGGCGTGATGGTCGCCCGCGTGCCGAGCGCCGAGTCGGGCAACGCGGGCTCCGTGGCCGAGCACGCGCTGATGCTGATGATCATGCTCTCGCGAAACCTCGGCGCGGCGGCGAGGAACTTCGCCTCCGGCCGCTTCGGCGCACCCACGGGCCAGGCGCTCATCGGCAGGACCGCCTGCGTCGTGGGGCTCGGGGGCCTGGGCCGCGAGCTGGCCAAGCGGCTCTCGGCCTTCGAGATGACGATCACGGCCGTGGACGACCGCAAGGGGCGCAGCGTGTCCGGCGCGGACATCGAGACGGTCCGGCAGCTTGCCGACCTGGGCGAGGCCGTGTCCGAGGCGGACTACGTCATCCTGTGCATCAACTATACGCCGAAGCGGCATCACCTCTTCGGCCGCGAGATCATCGCGCGCATGAAGCCGGGGGCGTTCCTGATCAACGTGGCGCGCGGCGGCCTGCTCGACCAGGACGCCCTGCTCGACGCCCTGCGCGAGGGCCGCGTGGCCGGGGCCGGGCTCGACGTCTTCTGGCAGGAGCCCGTGGACCCGAACCACCCCCTCTTCGCCGAGAACGTCATCGCCACGCCGCACGTCGCGGGCGTCACGGACGCCTCCTACGACGGCATCTCGCGCGCCTTCGTCGCCAACATGGAGCGCTACCGGCAGGGCAAACGGCCGAAGTTCCTGGCCAACGCCCCGGACACCCTGCGCCTGCCGAAGCCTTAGAGGCCCGCGCGGCGAGAGGACGCAAAAAAAGGGGAGGCCCGCCAGGACCTCCCCTCTCTGTTTTCTCTCTCGGCGCGTGCGCGGCTACTTTCCCCGGCCGCAGCACTTCTTGTACTTCTGGCCCGAGCCGCAGGGGCAGGGATCGTTGCGGCCGACCTTGGGCTGGCTGCGCTTGACCGGCTTCTTGGCGGGCTTGCCGCCCTCGCCTTCGCCCGCACCGCCGTAGCTCAGGTTCTTCTGCTCCTCGTGCTGGAAATCCTCCTCGCGCACCTGCTCGCTCTTGATGCGCAGGCGCATGAGGGCGAAGAGGGTGTTCTCCTTGATGCGGTAGAGCATCTCCTGGAAGAGGTCGAAGCCCTCGCGCTTGTACTCCTGCTTGGGGTCCTTCTGGCCGTAGCCGCGAAGTCCTATGCCGTCGCGCAGGTGGTCCATGTTCAGGAGGTGCTCCTTCCAGTTGCGGTCGAGCGACTCGAGCAGGAAGTAGCGGACGATCTCGTCGAAGTGGTCGGGCACCTGCTCCTTGAGCGAGGTGATGATGGAGCCGACCCATTCCAGGCACCGCTCGGCCGTGGGCAGACCGCCCTGCTGGAACTCGGGGAAGCGGCGCATGTCGAAGACCTCGTCCAGGCGCGCGCGCACCGAGGACACGGTCTCCTCGTCGGCCGCGCCGTCGCGCAGCTGGGCCGGGGCGAGGATGTCGTCCACCAGGTCCTCGGCGAAGGCGTCGATCAGGGCCGGGAGGTCGGCGTTGGTCATGATCTCGCGGCGCTGGGTGTAGATGACCTCGCGCTGCTGGTTCATGACGTCGTCGTATTCGAGGAGGTTCTTGCGGATGTCGAAGTTGTGCGCCTCGACGCGCTTCTGGGCGTTCTCGATGGCTTTCGAGACCATCTTGTTCTCGATGGCCTCGCCCTCCTTCATGCCCAGCTTCTCCATGAGCCCGGAGATGCGCTCCGAGCCGAACAGGCGCATGAGCTCGTCGTCCAGGGCCAGGTAGAAGCGCGAGGCGCCAGGATCGCCCTGGCGGCCGGAACGGCCGCGCAACTGGTTGTCGATGCGCCGCGACTCGTGGCGCTCCGTGCCCAGGATGAAGAGGCCGCCCAGGTCCACCACACCCTCGCCGAGCTTGATGTCCGTGCCGCGGCCCGCCATGTTCGTGGCGATGGTCACCTTGCCGGGCTGGCCCGCCTCGGCCACGATCTCGGCCTCCTGTTCGTGCAGCTTGGCGTTCAGGACCTTGTGCGGGACCTTGCGCTTGTCGAGCAGCGCGGAGACGAGCTCGGACTTCTCGATGGAGACCGTGCCCACGAGCACCGGCTGCCCCTTCCGGTGCAGCTCGCTGATCTCGTCCGCGATGGCGTGGTACTTCTCCTGCTGCGTGCGGTAGATGACGTCGGCGTGGTCCTTGCGGACCATGGGCCGGTGCGTGGGGATGACCATGACCTCGAGGTTGTAGATCTCCTTGAACTCCACGGCCTCGGTGTCCGCGGTGCCGGTCATGCCCGAGAGCTTGTCGTACATGCGGAAATAGTTCTGGAAGGTGATGGAGGCCAGCGTCTGGTTCTCGGCCTTGACCTCCACCTTCTCCTTGGCCTCGAGTGCCTGGTGCAGACCGTCGGAGTAGCGGCGGCCCGGCATCAGGCGGCCGGTGAACTCGTCGACGATGAGGACCTCGCCGTCCTTGACGATGTAGTCCACGTCGCGCTGGAAGATGGCGTGGGCCTTCAGCGACTGCAGCACGTGGTGCTGCACGGTGATGTTGGCCGGGTCGAAGAGGTTGTCCACGCCGAGGATCTTCTCCACGCGGGCCACGCCCTCGTCGGTCAGGGAGGCGGAGCGGGCCTTCTCGTCGACCGTGAAGTCCTCCTCCTTCTTGAGCCTGGGCACCACGGCGTCCACGCGCACGTAGAGGTCCGTGGACTGCTCCGAGGGGCCGGAGATGATGAGCGGCGTGCGCGCCTCGTCGATGAGGATGGAGTCCACCTCGTCCACGATGGCGAAGGAGTGGCCGCGCTGCACCAGCTGGTCCGGGGAGAAGGCCATGTTGTCGCGCAGGTAGTCGAAGCCGAACTCGTTGTTCGTGCCGTAGGTGATGTCCGCGCCGTAGGCCGCGCGGCGCTCGTCCGGGGTCAGGCCGTGCAGGATGGTGCCCGTGGAGAGCCCGAGGAAGTTGTAGATGCCGCTCATCCACTCGCAGTCGCGCCGCGCCAGGTAGTCGTTGACCGTGACCACGTGCACGCCCTTGCCCGTGAGCGCGTTCAGCACCACGGGCAGGGTGGCCACCAGGGTCTTGCCTTCACCGGTCTTCATCTCGGCGATCTTGCCCTGGTGCAGGACCATGCCGCCGATGAGCTGCACGTCGAAGTGGCGCATCTCCAGGACGCGGCGCCCGACCTCGCGCACGCAGGCGAAAACGTCGGGAAGGAGGTCGTCGAGGCTTTTTCCGTTCGCAACCTCCTGCTTCCAGGACTGGACGAGGGGCTTGAAGTCCTCGTCCGCGAGGGCCGTGTACTTGTCCTCGAGGGAGGCGATGCGCTGGACCTGGGGCCGAACGCGCTTCACGTAGCGGTCGGCGGCGGATCCGAAAACCTTCTTGGCGACGTAGGTGAACATTCCTTACTCCGGCTGGAGGATGTGCCCGGGGGGATCACGAATCGGCCACGGCGTCCAGCCAGTGGCACACGTCCACGCCCCCGGGGGCGGTGGACATCAATTGAAGAACGCATCCGCTGCATCCGGAGATGACCTGATCCCCGGAATTCGCGTCAAAAAATTTCCAGGCCTGTTCCGCCACCCTGCCGGTGAGCTCGGGCGCCGCGACCTGCAGCACGCCTCCGAGCCCGCAGCAGTTGTCGCGCGAGACCCGGCCGAGCACGTCTCCCGCGGCGCGGCGCAGCATGGCCTCGTCCGGGTCGTCCGACGGCGCGTGGCAGGGACGGTGGTAGTGCGCGCGCGCCGGGGCGGTCTCGACCATGACCGTGAAGGCCGCCTCGCCCAGGAGCGCGGCCAGCGGCTGCACGGCCGCGCGCCAGGCATCCGCCTCGCCCGGTTCCCAGCCGAGGTCGGCGTCCGCGTAGGCGGCGAGGCCCGCGCGGCAGGTGGCGCAGAAGGTCACCAGCAGCGGACGGCCCGCGGCGCGCCAGGCGGCGAGGTTCCTCTCGCGCGCGGCGCGCTGCTCCGCCGCGCAGCCCGCGCTGCCGAGCGTGTAGCCGCAGCAGGCGAAATCCGGTTCCGGGGCCACGGCAAAGCCCGCGCCGCGCAGAAGCCCCTGTGCCTTCCCGCTCCAGTCCGGCCGCAGGTGGCGCGCAGTGCAACCGGAGAAGAGTACGGCCTTTGCGTCCTTCCCGCAAGGCCCCTGCGCCTTGCCGCTCTCACCTGAAAGCGCGGTGTTCCCTGGATTTTCCGGCCGCGCGAAGCGCAGCCAGGGGCGCACGCGGCGAGCCGCGTGCAGCGCGCGCAGCTTGGCCACGGCCTGCCCGGCCCTGCCCGGCAGCGCGTCGGCCACGGCTTCGGGCAGAAGCCGGGAGAGGAAGCTGCCCATGGGCCAGAGCGCGGAGGCGCGGCCGATCCAGAGCTTCCAGAGCGCGGACTGCCAGCCCGGGTGGGTGCGCCGGAACTCGGCCACCAGCTCGGGCGCGTCCAGCCCCTCGGGACAGGCCTTGGCGCAGCGGCGGCAGGAGAGGCAGAGCCCGGCCAGGCGCACGGCCTCGGCCTCGGACAGCCCGGCCTCGCCGTGCGCAAGCGCCCGCTCGAGGAGGAACTTGGCGCGCGGCGCGGTCTCCTCGAGCCCGGTGGCGGCGAACAGCGGGCAGACCGAGAGGCAGCGGCCGCAGTGCACGCACTCGGCCCTGTGGCCCGCGCCGTGCCCCGCGTCGTGGCCTGCTCCGTGGCCGGGTGCGGTCCGGGGAGAAATCTTCGCGTCGCCCATCAGAAGGCCTTGCCCGGGTTCATGATGCCGTACGGATCGAAGGCCGCCTTGACCCGGCGCATGAGCTCGCGCTCGGGGCGGCTCAGCTGCAGCTCCAGGAAGGGCAGCTTGACGAGGCCCACGCCGTGCTCGCCCGTGAGCGTGCCGCCCATGGAGGCCACGGCGCGCAGGATCTCCTCCTTGGCCCGGTGCGCGGCATCGGACTGGCGCCTGTCCGAGCCGTCGAACATGACGTCCGTGTGCACGTTGCCGTCGCCGAGGTGGCCGAAGCAGACCACGGTCACGCCCAGGCGCTCGCCGATCTCATGGAAGGCGTGCACGGCCCTGGCGATGGAGCCGCGCGGCACGGCGATGTCGTCGCGCAGCTTGTCCGGGCCGAGCTTGTGCAGGGCCGGGCTCACCAGGCGGCGAAGCTCCCACAGCCGCTCCTCGGACGGCGCGTCGCCCGCGGCCTCGCGGAACGTGGTGCCCGCGGCGGCGAGCACGGCGTCGAGCGCGGCGAGGTCCGCGGCCAGCGCGGCCCGGCTGCCGTCCAGGCGCAGGAGCAGCGCGGCCTGCGTGCCCCCGTCCACGACGGAGGGCCAGGGCACGGCGGGCGCGGTCAGCTCCAGCGCGCGCATCGTCCCCTTGTCGAAGAACTCCATGGCCGTGGGCAGGAGGCCCGCGCGGAACACGGCCGAGGCCGCGGCCAGCAGCGCGTCCATGTCCGCGAAGCCCGCGAGCAGCGAGACCGAGGCCTCGGGCAGGGGCGTGAGCTTCAGGATGATCTCGGTGACCAGGGCCAGGGTGCCCTCGCTGCCCACGATGAGGCGCGTGAGGTCCAGCCCGGCCACGTTCTTGTGGCAGCGGCCGCCGCAGCGCACCACCTGGCCGCCGGGCAGCACGGCCGTGAGGCCGAGCACCCAGTCGCGGGTCACGCCGTACTTCACGGCGCGCATGCCGCCCGCGCAGGTGGCCACGTTGCCGCCGATGGTGGAGATGTTCACGCTGCCGGGATCGGGCGGGTAGAAGAGGCGCCTTGCGGCGCAGGCCTTCTGCAGCTCGGCCGTGACGACGCCCGGCTCGGTCACGGCCACGAAGTCCTCGGCCGAGATCTCGATGATCCGGTTCAGGCGCAGCGTGGAGACCACGAGCCCGCCCCTGGAGGCAACCGCCCCGCCCACGGCGCCCGTGGCGCGGCCGCGCGCCACGATGGGCACGCGCTCCGCCTGGGCCCAGGCCATGAGTTCGGTCACCTGCTCCGGCGTCGCCGGGCGGACCACGCCCCAGGGGCGGCCTTCGAGCAGCGAGGCGTCCGAGCCGTGGACCACGGCCTGGGCCTGGCCGAAGCTCGCGGCGTCGCCGGGGAAAAGCTTTTCCAGGAAAGTGCGTTGGGATGGGGTGAGCATGCGTGCCGGTTCAGGGGGGCGGCGGACTCTTCGCCGCCGGTTCGGACGCGGCGATTCTCTTCGCCGCGGCGCGGGAGAATGTAGTCATCTCTTGCGGGAAGGGCAAGTGCGGAGGGCTCTGGAGAGTGCGGCGCGCGGGGATGAAGGCCGCCCGGAGCCGGGGCGCGGCGAAGCGCTCCCGGCCCCGGGCGGGCCGTCACGCGGCGCGGCTAGTCGACCTTGAAGAAGGCCTTCTTGGCGGAGCCGCAGATGGGGCAGCTCTCGGGCGCCTCGTTCTCCACGGTGTGGCCGCAGACGCGGCAGACGTAGTAGTCCACCTTGCCCTCGTTGCCGAGGTTGTCCAGGGCCTTCTGGTAGAGCCCGGCGTGCACCTTCTCCACGGCGTTGGCGTAGGAGAAGCTGCGCACGGCCGAGGTGTTGCCGTCGATCTCGGCCTGGGTGATCATGGCCGGATACATGCTCTTGAACTCGTGGGTCTCGCCGGCCACGGCGTCCTTCAGGTTGTCCGCGGTGTTGCCGATCTTGCCCGCCACGCGCAGGTGCGAGTGGGCGTGCACGGTCTCGGCCGCGGCCGCGGCGCGGAACAGCCTGGCGACCTGGGGGTGGCCTTCCTTGTCCGCCACTTCGGCGTAAGCCAGATATTTACGGTTGGCCTGCGACTCTCCGGCGAAGGCCTCCATCAGATTGTCCATGGTCTTGTCGGACATGCTATCCTCCTCGATTGGTGGTTGTCGTTCCTATGTCGAGAGGAGAACGACGATTCCGGAACTTGTAGCGCAAAAAGAATTCGTTGGGAACTCGTGCGGGAAACGGCACGATCTCTTTTTCGCGACGGCGGGCGGCCTTCGAGGCGGGCGCCGAAGGGCGCCCGTTCGGGGACTAATCGCGGGCCATGGCCCGGCGCGCCTCGCGGTCGAGGTCGCGCTGGCGCAGGGCGTCGCGCTTGTCGTGCAGCTTCTTGCCGCGGGCGAGGGCGATGTCGAGCTTGAAGCGGCCGCGCGAGAGGAAGAGCGCCACAGGGACCACGGAGAGCCCCTTCTGCTCCACGCGCGTGCGCAGGAGGTGGATCTCGTGGCCGTGCAGGAGGAGCTTTCGCGGCCGCACGGGGTCGTGCTGGGCATAGCCCGCGTTCTCGTAGGGGGCGATGTTCACGCCCACGAGCCAGGCCTCGTCGCCCTTGAAGTCCACGTAGCCGTCGCCCCAGGAGACGCGGCCGGCGCGCAAGGACTTGACCTCCGAGCCCGTGAGCGCGAGCCCGGCCTCGAAGGTCTCGATGAATTCGTACTCGTGCCGCGCCTTGCGGTTGGCGGAGACGAGCTTGCGCGACGCGCCGGTGCCACTCATTTACTGGGCCTCTTCGATGTCCAGGAGGGACGTGTAGAAGGTCAATTCCTCGGGGAAACGCTGGAAGATGATGTCGCGCACGAGGCGGTTGGTGCGGCTCACGGTGCGCGACTCGAGCACGAGCTTCAGAAGCTCGGTGCACTCGTCCATGTCGGTCTGGCGGATGATGCGCTTGATGCCGGGCACGGCCTGCGGGTTCATGGACAGGGAATCCATGCCCATGCCCATCAGGATGGGCACGCAGAAGGGGTCGGAGGCCATCTCGCCGCACAGCCCCACCTCGATGCCCGCCTCGTGCGCCGCGTCCACGGTGTGCTTGATCATGCGCACGATGGCCGGGTGCAGCGGCTGGTAGAGGTAGGAGACGTAGCGGTTGGTGCGGTCAATGCCCATGGAGTACTGGATGAGGTCGTTGGTCCCGATGGAGAAGAAGTCCACCTCCTGGGCCAGGAACTCGGAGACCATGACCGCGGAGGGCACCTCGACCATGATCCCGAAGGGGATCTCGGGGTTGAAGTCCACGCCCTCGCGCCGCAGCTCGGCCTGGGCCTCGAGGAAGAGCCCCTTGGCGAAGCGCAGTTCCTTGAGGCCCGAGATCATGGGGAACATGACCCGCACGTTGCCCCAGACCGCGGCGCGCAAAATGGCCCTGATCTGGGTCTTGAAGACCTCCGGGTAGCGCATGCAGAAGCGGATGGCGCGCAGCCCCATGGCCGGGTTCGTCTCTTCCAGGTGGCCGAAATGGGTGAACATCTTGTCCGCGCCGATGTCCAGGGTGCGGATCGTGAGCGTGCGCGGCGAGAGGATGGAGGCGAGGTCGGAATACTCCTCGCACAGCTCGTCCTCGGTGGGCAGCTCGCGCCGGTTCATGTAGCGGTACTCGGTGCGCAGAAGCCCCACGCCCTCGCCGCCGTTGTCCAGCACCTGGGCCACCTCCTCGAAGAGCTCGATGTTGGCGAGCACGGACACGGAGTAGCCGTCGCGCGTCTCGCCGGGCAGGTGGCAGAAGCGGATGATGCTCTTCTGGTAGTTCTGGAACTGGCGGCCCAGCGTCTCGTAGCGGTTCAGCTCCTCGTCGTCGGGCTCGATGATGATGCGGCCCTTGAGCCCGTCCACGATGACCAGGTCGCCGTCGGTCACGGACTTCTCGAGGTCGGTCACGCCGACCACGGCCGGGATCTGCAGCGAGCGCGCCAGGATGCCGGTGTGCGAGGTCTTGGCGCCGAGCGAGGTGGCGAAGCTCATGATCTTGTCGACCTCGAGCTCCACGGTGTCGGCCGGGGCCAGGTCGTGGGCCATGAGCACCACGCGGTCCTCGATGGCCCCGAAGTCCGGCTCGTCGCCCATGAGGTGGACCATGACCCGCTCGCCCACCATGCGCACGTCGTTCATGCGCTCGCGGATGTAGGGGTCGTCCAGGGCGGAGAAGGCGCGGCGCACGTCGGCCACGGCCTTTTCCAGGGCCCACTCGGCGCAGATGGCGTGCTCCTCGAGATACTTCTCGGCCGCCCCGCGCAGCTTGGGGTCCTTCAGAATCATCAGGTGCGAGTCGATGATGCCCGCGTGGTCGCGCAGCTCGAGGGGGATCTTCTCCCGCGCCGCTTCCAGGTCCTTGGCCGTGTCCAGGAACGCCTGCGTCAGGCGCTCGCGCTCCAGCGGCACGACGTGCGGCGGGAGCGCCCGGCGAGGGACGTTCTCGAAGCGGTTGCGGTTGAGGAAGAGCGCCTTCCCGATGGCGATGCCCGCCGAGACCGGGATGCCCTTGATGACTGCCTTGGCCACGCTAGTCCTCTTGGAACTTGTTGCGGAACAGGCGCTCCAGATGCTCGATGGCCTCTTCCGCGTCCTCTCCGACGGCCTTTATGGCCACCTTCGCGCCGTTGCCCACGGCCAGGGTCAGGATGTCCAGAATGCTCTTGGCGTCGACCTCCTGCTTGCCGGAGACGAGCCTGATGTCGGCGGAAAATTTCTGCGCCTCCTGGGCCAGCCGGGCCGCGGGACGCGCGTGCAGCCCCATCTCGTCGAGGACGCAGACGTGGCGGAGCACGGCGGGGGGTTCGCCGCTGTCTTCGTGTCGGGTCGCTTGGCTGTTCATTTCTCTCCACTATCACGAGCGGGCCGCTTTCGCGGACCGCGTACTCTCGAATGTTGCCGGGTCAATGCGCCACGGCGCGCACGAACCAGGGCCAGAAGGCCATGGCTCCGATGACGAGGACGACCAGAAGCTCGCGGATCACGAGCAGCCGCGAGACGAGCCAGGCCGCGGCCGACAGGAGCCCCACGGTGGCCAGCCAGCTCCACCAGACGACCTCCCCGGGCCAGACGATGGCCCAGAGCAGGACGAGGAGCAGGGCGTTGACGTACTTGAGGCGCCGTCCCCAGTTGATCAGGTTCAGTCGCTTGAGCCTCGGCAGGACCTTGAAGGCGTCCCGCCAGCCGAGCCAGAAGCCCGTCAGCTTGAAGGCCTGCAGGGCGACGAACAAAACGGCCCCTACTAGCACGGCTCCGGTCCGATTGCCAGAGGCCAGGAGACAGATGGTCGCCAGGGCCCAGGTGGCCTGCAGCGTGCCGCCGAAGAGCGAATCGCCGATGGCCGAGAGGGTGTAGACGGTGGTCCCCTTGACCTGCTCGAGCATCTCCGGAGGCAGCGAGCCGCGCGCGATGTCGCGCTCGAGCGCCAGGAACAGGCCAACCAGGAGCGGCGTCCAGAAGGGGTGGCTGTTGTAGTGCTTGAGGTAGCGGCGCCGCGCCCGGGCAAGGGCCGCCGGGTCCTCGTGGATGGCCCGAAGCCCCGGCTCCATGGCCGAGACCAGGCCGATGTTCTGCATGCCCTTGGTGTTGAAGGCGGCCATGACCAGATACGTCCGCGCGAAGCAGGTCATCAGGGTCCGGCGGTCCGGGGTTCTGGCCAGGGTATGGGTCATGGCGCGCGCGGGTCAGGGTTTGCGGGAGGCCGCGGCAGCGAGGCGACCGTAGAGTTCCTTGGCCGTGGTCCCCGGCAGGCGGGCCGCGGCGCGCCGGGCCACCTCGCGGGGCTTGCCGCCGCGTGCGGCCTCCTCGGCCAGCACGGCCTCGATGTCGTCCTCCGAGGCCTCCCCCGGAGCGCGCGGCGGGCCCACCAGGACGGTGATCTCGCCCAGCACGTCGGGGCAGTCGCGGGCCAGGGCCGACAACTCGCCCAAGATAAACTCCTCGTGCACCTTGGTCAATTCGCGCGCCACGCAGACCGTGCGTTCCCCGAGCACCTCGTGGGCCAGGCCCAGGCTCGCGGCCAGGCGCGACTTGCGCTCGAAGAAGGCCAGCGTGGCCGGAAGCGCGGCAAAGGGCGCGAGCGTCTTTCTCACGTCGCCTGCCGAGCGCGGCAAAAAACCCAGGAAGACGAAGGGCTGCGGCGGCAGGCCCGCGGCCGAGAGCGCGGCCACGAAGCTGCACGGCCCGGGCACGGGCGAGACGCGGATGCCCTCCTCGCGGCAGGCCCCGACCAGGCGGTATCCGGGGTCCGAGAGGAGCGGCGTGCCCGCGTCCGAGACCAGGGCCGCGCTGCCGCCCGCGCGCAGGTGCCCGAGCACCTGGGGCAGGCGCTCGGCCTCGTTGTGGTCGTGAAACGACACGAAGCGGTTTCCCGCGATGCCCAGGCGCTTGAGCAGCAGCCCGGCGCGGCGCGTGTCCTCGGCCAGGATCATGTCCGCTCCGGCCAGCACGCCCGCCGCGCGCGGCGAGAGGTCCGCCGCGTTGCCGATGGGCGTGGCCACCACGTAGAGCCCTGCGGCCGGCTTGTCCGGCCCGCGTTCCTCGGTCACCTGTCTCTCCCTGCTCCTCGATGCGTATCCATGCCGCCGCGCGGCGCACACCTGCCTATCACAGCGCCGCCCCGGCAGGAAGGGCGCAGGGATGATAGTTCCCGGCGGTCCGGGCAACGGGGGCGGAGGACGAAAGGCCCCCTCCCCTGCCCGGCTCCTAGCCCGCTCCCCTGCTCAGGCCACGAAAGAGGACAGCGCGGCGAAGACCGGGTGCCCGTCGTCGTGGCGGGTCACGGCCAGCACGTCGTGCAGCTTCTCCACCTGGCGCACGACCTGGGGCAGGCGCTCGTCCTCGCGCACCAGGAGCCAGACGCGGCTCGTCTCCCCGCCGTTCACGGGCAGGCAGGCAACGCCCTCCACGTTGTAGGTGCGGCGCGCGAACAGGCCGCAGACGTGGGACATGACGCCGGGGTGGTTGTTCACGGTCAGCTCCAGCACGGCCCCGCCGTGGGCCCCGGAGCGGGGATCGGACGTCAGGTTCTCCGGCGCGTTCCCCAGAATGGAATCATGGTTGGGATCAGACATGGGCGGCCTCCTTGTCGGCCGTGGCGTCGCCCTTGGCGACGCAGGCGGTTTCGCTTGCAAGCTCGCAGATCATTTCGCAGTTGGCCCCGCCCGGCGGGACCATGGGCAGCACGTGGGCGTCGTCCTCCACGGCGCAGCGGACGAGGCAGGGGCCGGGCGCGGCGAAGGCCTCGGCCAGAGCCGCCTCGGGGTCGGCGACGTCGGCCAGGTCGAAGGCGGGCACGCCGAAGGCCCGGGCGAGGGCCACGTAGTCCGCGCGCGCCTCGAACCGCGAGCCGAAGATGCGCCCTCCCATGAAGAGGTCCTGCTGCTGCTGCACGAGGCCGAGGCCGCCGTTGTCCATGAGCAGGATCTTCACCCGCGCGCCCTGCTCCACGGCCGTGACCAGCTCCTGCACGTTCATCAGCAGGCTTCCGTCGCCCGAGACGCAGACGACCGGACGGTCCGGCGCGGCCAGCGAGGCGCCGATGGCCGCAGGCAGGCCGAAGCCCATGGTCCCGAGCCCACCGGAGGTCAGGAAGCCGCGCGCACGGAAGTGCGGCCAGGCCTGGGCCGTGCGCATCTGGTGCCGCCCCACGTCCGTGGCCACCAGGGCGTTCTCGCCCGCCGCGCGGGCCGCGGCCAGCAGCACGCCGTAGCTCGAGCGCGGATCGTCGCTGCCCGGCAGGCGCAGGCCGTGCTCGCGCTTGAGCTCTGCCGCGCGCTCGCGCCAGGCGGGGCGCTCCATGCGCGGCAGCAGCCCGGCCAGGGCCGCGAGCGCCGCGCCCGCGTCGCCAGCGATGGAGGCCGAGGCCGCGCGGCGCTTGCCGATCTCGCTGGCGTCGATGTCCACGTGCACCAGGGCGGCGTCCGGGCAGAAGCGGTCCAGGCGGCCGGTGGCGCGGTCGTCCAGGCGGCAGCCCACGGCCAGGATCAGGTCGCACTCCTCGAGCGCCGTGTTCGCGCCGCGCGAGGCGTGCATGCCGAGCATGCCGAGGAAGAGCGGATGCGTGCCCGGCATGGCCGAGAGCCCGTGCAGCGTGGCCACGGCGGGCATGTCCAGGCGCTCCATGAGGTCGCGCGCGGCATCCCCGGCGCCGGACTGGACCACGCCGTTGCCCACGATGAGCATGGGCCGCTTGGCCGCCGCGAGGAGCCCGGCCGCCTGCCCAAGGTCGCTCTCGGCCGCCAGGGGCGGCGGCGCGGGCAGGCCGGGATCGGGCCAGGCCTCGAAGGTCGCGCTCGCGGTCTGCACGTCGCGCGGCAGGTCCACGAGCACCGGTCCGGGGCGGCCCGAGGCCGCGATGCGAAACGCCTCCGGGATGATCTCGAGAAGCTCCTCAGGGCTTCTGGCCATGAAGCAGTGCTTGGTCACCGGGATGGCCAGGCCGTACGCGTCCACCTCCTGGAAGGCATCCTCGCCCAGAAGGCTGCCCGGCACCTGGCCCGTGAGGCAGACCAGCGGCACGGAGTCGAGCTTGGCGTCGGCCACGGCCGTGAGCAGGTTGGTCGCGCCCGGGCCGGAGGTGGCCAGGCAGACGCCCGGATGGCCCGTGACGCGGGCCATGCCCTGGGCGATGAAGCCCGCGCCCTGCTCGTGGCGCGCCAGCACGTGGCGGATTCGCGTGCTCTCGGAAAGCGCGTCGTACAGGGGAAGGTTGGCGCCGCCGGGAATGCCCGCGACGTGGCGGACTCCCTGGCGTTCCAGAAGACGGACCACGATCTGTGCACCTGTGAGGCTCGGCATGCTGACCTCCTGCCCGGGGCGGGGGCGGGGGGCCTGAAACGGCGAAACCCCCGCCGGGTGCGCCGACGGGGGTTTTCGTTCCGGTTCTCTACCGATTCGACCCGCTACGGCGCACCCTCGCCAACGACGACAACGACGACGACCGCTACGTCGAGTACGACGGCGGTGTTCAGGGCGGTGACGCGTAGGCTGTTCTGGGTATGCATGGGTCTGTTCCGTTTCTTCCGTTACAGGGGAGGCTGCACCAAGTCGAAACCCGCGTCAAGCATTTTGCACGACCGGGAATGCCTCCGGCGGGCAGGGAGGGGCTATGCGCCCCTCCCTGCACCCTCCCGCACAAGGGCGATGCCCTTGACCCGCTTCGCAAGCGTCACGACCGACGGCAGGGCACAGGCCACCCGGGCGCGGCAGGCCGCAGAACATGATGTGCGGAAGCTCCACGCGACAGGACGCTCAAAACGCGTCGGATGCAAGGAGCAAGGAAAAGTCGCGCCCGACGCGTATTCGCGCATACGCGAGGGTGCGACTTTTCCGCAGCGACGCAGCAGACGGCGCGTTTTCAGCGTCCTGTCACCAGGGTTGCCAGGAACCCTGGGCGGAGAGTGCCTCGGCGATGTCGATGACGTTCTCGAAGTGCTCACACTCGAGGGTTCCGGGCTCGCCGCCCTCCCCTTTCGCCGCGTGCACGGCCACGAGGTCGAAGCGGCAGGGAGCGCCCCAGAGGTCGTGGGCGCTCAGCCACTGGGCCGCGGCGCGGGCGAGGCGCGAACGTTTGGCGGGAGTCAGGCCGTCGGTCGGCGAGCCGCGGCTTCCCGCGCCGCGCGCCTTAACCTCAACGAAGACGACGGTCCTGCCCGTGCGGCAGACGAGGTCGAGTTCCAGGGAGCCAGCGCGCCAGTTGCGGTAGAGCACGCGGTAGCCCTTTGCGCGCAGGAGCTTTTCCGCAGCGGCCTCGCCGCGCTCGCCCAGAAGCAGATGGGAGGCCTTGGGCCCTACGTTCCGGGCAGGCGGCACTGGTCCTCCACCACTCCGGCAAAGGTCATGCGGTGGCAGGCGGAGGGGCCGAGGCGGCGCAGGGCCTCGCGGTGCTCCTTGGTGCCGTAGCCCTTGTGCCCGGCCAGTCCGTAGCCGGGATGGCGGCGGTCCAGCACCCGCATCAGCCGGTCGCGGAAGGTCTTGGCCAGGACGGAGGCGGCGGAGATGGCCGGAACGAGGGCGTCGCCGCCCACGATGGCCTCCTGGGCGTAGGGGCCGGGGAGCCAGCGCTCGGGCACGGTCTTGTCGCCGTCCACGAGAAGGCGCGCGGGCCTCACGGGCAGGCGGCGCACGGCCTTGGACATGGCCAGGAAGGTGGCCTGCAGGATGTTCAGGGCGTCGATGCCCGCGGGACCGGCGGGCCAGACGAAGCCGAGCCGCCAGGCCGTGGCCTGGGCCGTGATCAGCGGCACCAGGGCCTCGCGTCTGGCCTCGGTCAGGGCCTTGGAATCGGTCAGCCCCGGCAGGTCGAAGCGTTCGGGAAGGATGACGGCGGCGGCGACCACGGGCCCGGCTAGGCAGCCGCGCCCGGCCTCGTCGATGCCGCAGGCGAGGAGACGGCCCGGATCAGCCGGATTGGCCGGATCGGACGGAAAAACGGAAAAAGCATCGCTGCCGTCCGCTCCAGAGGAGGACGGCAGCGACAGAAGAAGATGACCGGCGGCCTGGCCGCGGCGGGGACGTGCCATGCCCGGACGAAGCCGGGGCGCAGGCCCCGGAATCCCGGGGCCAGGCGCCGTGGCTGGCTAGTAGGCCCGCTTGGACTTGATGCGGGCGGCCTTGCCCTTGAGGTCGCGCAGGTAGTAGAGGCGGCTGCGGCGAACCTTGCCCTCGCTCACGATCTCGACCCGCTCGATGAAGGGGGAATGCAGGGGGAAGATGCGCTCCACGCCCACGCCGTCGGAGACCTTGCGCACCGTGAAGGTGGCGCCGGTGGTGCCGCGGTGACGACGGATGCACACGCCCTGAAAGACCTGGATGCGCTCCTTGTCGCCCTCGATGATGCGGAAGTGGACCTTGAGGGTGTCGCCCGACTTGAACTCGGGCATGTCGAGGCGCATCTGCTCGTTCTCAAGACGCTTGATGATGTCCATGACCAGAACCTCTCCTATTTCTCATGACGCATGCGTCGTTACTATCGTCGTTGCCCGTGGCGCCTTGCCTGCGCCCTACCCGTGGTCCCCGAGGAGCCTGTCCAGGAGGACCGCCGCTGCTGCGCGCACCGGCAGGTGATTGTAATCGCCGAAGGGCCGTATGGGGCGGAGCGTGAAGTCCGCCGTATCCAGCACTTCCGGGGCCAGGCCGTGCCCGGTCCCGAGGAGGAGGAGCACCGCCTCCCCTGCCAGCCGCTCGCGAAGCCCGCGCACGGTGATCGTGCCCGCGCCGCGCGCGCTGGTGGCCACCACCAGGGGCGGCCTGCCCGTCTCCCGGGCCAGCTCCCGCACGGCCGTCTCAAGGTCCGGTACGATGCGCACGAGGCTCAGCGCCTCGGCCCGATCGGGGTTCGCCGCAGCTCCCGGCCCGGTCGTCCAGTGGGCGACGAGGCTTTCGGCCAGCGCCCTCTGGTCCTCCAGGGGCGTTGCGGCAAACACGCTGCAGACCCCGTACGAGCGGGAAACGCGGCTTATATCGTGCAAATCGAGATTGGTCAAGGACGTCGTGCCCACCTTGCGCTCGCCGGTCATGACCGGGTGGTGGAGCAGCGCGACATGCAGGTTCCGGCCGGGCTTCGCGCGCGGCAGGGCGCGCAGGAAGGAGAGGTCGGCGCGGGAAAGATCGGCCTCCGCCAGGAGCTCCGGCCGGGCGTCGAGCGTCGCCGCGAGCGACTGTTCGCGCCGCCAGGAGGCGATGCGCGCGTGGTCGCCCGAGAGCAGCACGTCGGGCACGCGGCACCCCTCGAACTCCTCGGGCCGCGTGTAATGAGGATATTCGAGCAGCCCGCTGCTGAAGCTCTCCTCCTCGCCCGAGGCCTCCTTGCCCATGTACTCGGGCAGGAGCCGGGCCACGGACTCGAGCAGGCAGAGCGCCCCGGCCTCGCCGCCGTTGAGCACGAAGTCGCCCACGGACACGGGCTCCACCGGGAAAAGCTCCTCGAAGCGGGAGTCTATGCCCTCGTAGCGGCCGCAGACCAGCGTCAGGGCGGACTCGGCGGCAAGCTCGCGCGCGAGCGCCTGGCTCATGGGCCTGCCCTTGGGCGAGAGCATCAGGATGCGGCCGGGCTCGGGCAGCGCGCGTACGGCCCTGGCCAGGGGATCGAGCTGCATGACCATGCCCGGCCCCCCGCCGTAGGGCGAGTCGTCCACGCTCTTGTGCTTTCCCTGCGCGAAGTCGCGCGGGTTCACGCAAGAGACGTCGAGCACGCCCTTGGCGCGCGCCTTGCCCATGAGGCCGGAGGCGAGCGGCGAGTCGAAGAACTCGGGGAAGAGGGAAAGGATGGTGATGCGCATGCAGACCTCGGTGGAGGGCCTGGCCGGGGCGAAAGGCCGCGAAGCCCCCCTGCCCTGCCGGACCTAGTCCCGGCTCTCGCCGTCGTCCGCCGGGATTCCGGCTTCGCCGGACGCGTCGCCGCCCAGGTAGAGGTCGAGCAGGCCGGGAGGCGGGTTCACGGTCACCGTGCCCGCGTCCAGGTCGATCTCCGAGACGAACTCGGGCCGCGCGGGAAAGAGGATCTCCTCGCCCGAGGGGGTGCGGATGGTCCAGACCTCCTGGGGCTCGGCCATGACCGCCTCGAGCCTGCCGAGCACGGCGCCGGACTCGTCCTGCACGGACAGTCCGATGAGCTCGTGCAGGTAGACTTCGCCCTCGTCCACGGAAGGCAGGTCGTCGGCGTCGGCATATACGCGCGCGCCGCGCCAGGCCTCGGCCTGGTCGCGGCCGTCGATGCCCGCGAGCGTGAGCAAAAGGCGTTTCTGGTGCATGCGCCAGGAGGCGATGGCAAAAGACCTGGCCCGGCCGGCGGCCGGCGCGAGCCAGACTCTGGGCAGGTCGTCGCAGAGCTCGGGGGACTCAGCGTGCCATTGCACGCAAAGTTCCCCACGAAGCCCGTGCGGCTTCACGACCTCACCTATGAGGATGCGGTTCTCGTGCGCCATCGAGGCGTGGACTATTCCAGGATTTCCAGGACCGACCTCTTGCGGGCCTTGGTCGAGGCGGCTCCCAGGATGGTGCGCATGGCGCGTGCCGTGCGTCCCTGCTTGCCGATGACCTTGCCCAGGTCTTCCTTGGCTACCTTGAGTTCGATGACCGAAGTCTGTTCGCCTTCGATCTCGGAAACGTGCACGTCATCGGGCTGATCCACCAGCGACTTGGCGATGTACTCGATCAGGTCTTTCAACATCGGAACCTCCGCAGTCAGATGACGCGCCTCGCTGGCGCGTTCGGGTCGCTCGCGTTCCGCCGGTCGGATGGGTCGGCAAAGGGGAGAGGGGGCGCAAGCCCCCGCCCCGCTTTAGATGCCGGCCTTCTTGAAGAGCGAGCGGACAGTGTCGGACGGTGTGGCGCCACGGGCCATCCACATCTCGACCTTCTCCTTGTCCACGGCGATCTCCTCGGGCTGGACCATGGGGTTGTAGTGTCCCACATAGTCGAGCGCACGGCCGTCACGGCGGGTTTCGCTGTTCACGGCGACGATCCGGTAGAACGGGCGCTTCTTCGAGCCCAGACGGGTCAGACGCAGCTTCAGAGCCATTCCTATTCTCCTTTTACAATACTATTGATGTTGCCTGAAAATGCAAGCGAAAAGGCAAGCGCGCCCTAGCGACGCTTTTTCTTCTTCTTGCGGTCCTTTTTCTTCTTCTTGGTCGAGCCGCGCGAGGGGGACTCTCCGCCCGCGCCCGCGCCGGGCATTCCGGGCATCCCGCCCATGCCGGGCAGGCCGGACATCCCGGGCATTCCGCCGCCCATTCCGGACAGTCCGCGCGGCATGCCGGGCATGCCGCGGGGCATCTGCATGCCCTGGGGCAGGCCGGGCATCTTGGGCATTCCGGGCAGGCCGAACTTGCCCTTCTTCTTGCCCTCCTTGCCGCCGCCCATCATGGACTGCATCATCTTGCGCATCTGCTCGAAATTCTTGACCAGCTGGTCCACTTCGGAGGCCTTCACGCCCGAGCCCCTGGCGATGCGCGCCTTGCGACTCTTGTTCAGGAGCTCCGGATTCTCGCGCTCGGCCACGGTCATGGAGCCGATCATGGCCTCCACGCGGCCGAGCTCCTTCTCGGGCACGCTCATGTCGCCGAGCTGCTGGGCCATCTTGCCCATGCCCGGGATCATCTTGAGCAGCCCCTCGAGTGAGCCGAGCTTCTTCAGGCGGCGCATCTGGACGCGGAAGTCCTCGAAGTTGAAGGAAGCCTTCTTCAGCTTCTCCTCGAGGTTGCGCGCCTCCTCCTCGTCGATGGAGCCCTGCGCCTTCTCGATCAGGGTCAGCACGTCGCCCATGCCGAGGATGCGCGAGGCGATGCGGTCCGGATGGAAGACCTCCATCTCGGACAGGGCCTCGCCCATGCCCACGAACTTGACCGACTTGCCGGTCACGGACTTGATGGACAGGGCCGCGCCGCCTCGCGCGTCGCCGTCCATCTTGGTCAGGACCACGCCGGAGACGTCCAGGCGGTCGTCGAAGCTCTTGGCCACGTTGACCGCGTCCTGGCCGGTCATGGCGTCGGCCACGAAAAGTATCTCGCTCGGTGCGCAGGTGGCCTTGATGTCGGCCAGCTCCTGCATCAGCGGCTCGTCGATGTGCAGGCGGCCCGCGGTGTCGAAGAGCACCACGTTGCAGCCTTCCTCGGCCGCGCGGGCGAGCGCCTCGCGGCAGATGTCCACCGGATTCATCGCCGTGGTGGACGGGAAGACCGGGACCGCGATCTGCGCCGCGAGCTTGGTCAGCTGGTCGATGGCCGCGGGACGGTAGACGTCCGCGGGGACCAGATAGGGCTTCATCTTCTTCTCGCGGCGAAGCCACAGCGCCAGCTTGCCCGCGGAGGTCGTCTTGCCCGAGCCCTGCAGGCCGACCATCATGATGCCCACGGGAGGCTTGCCGCGCAGGTCCAGCTCCGTGGTCTCTCCGCCGAGCAGCCGGATGAGCTCCTCGTGGACGATCTTGACAACCTGCTGGCCGGGCGAGAGGCTGCGCATGACCTCCACACCCAGGGCCTGCTCACGCACGCGCTCGACGAAGTCCTTGACGACCTTGAAGTTGACGTCGGCCTCGAGCAGCGCGAGACGCACCTCGCGCAGGCCTTCCCCGACGTTCTCCTCGGTCAGCTTGCCCTGACCGCGGAACTTCTTGAATACTCCTTCGAGCCGATCGCCAAGACTCTCGAACACTGAACACACTCCACGGACGCGGGAAACAGGGCAGGCTCGAGGCCTTCCGATCCGCGCCCCGTCTCGCCTCCCGGGCGTTTTACGCGCCGGGCCAAGGGCCGGCGCAGGGCGGACGCAGGGCGCAATTCACCCACCTGCGTCGGAAAGACGGTGCTGGTTACTGGACTTCGCAGGCAGAGTCAAGCGGGTACGGGGCCTGGGATTGCAGGGGCCCGGACGAAGGGCCGGGCCCTTGCCCCTGGCTGCGGTAGAACCCCGACGGCGCGAGCTCGCGGAAGTCGCCCGCGGCGTAGAGGAAGCGGCGGCAGGCGGTGCACAGGTCGCAGGCCGAGACGTAGCCCTCCGCCTCGGGCGCGAAGCCGCGCTCGCGCGCCGCGCGCAAAAGCCCGCGCACGCCCTCGTCCCAGAGCAGCCAGAGCAGCGGGTAGCGCTCGCGCTCGAGCGGCCTGCCCACGTCCTCGCGCCGCAGGGCGAGACCCGCGCACAGGCCGGGCACGTAGTTGCCCCAGAGGTCGAAGTGGAAGTGGCTCACGTCGGCCAGGGCCGTGCAGGGGCCGGACGCGGCCGCCGCCTCGTCGGCCGGGCGGTGTTCCATGTACGGCCGGTACGTCGCCAGCGCCCGCCCGCCCATGTGCACCCAGAAGCGCTCCGGGACGGCGCGCAGATAGTCGGCCCCGTAGCGCGCCCCGTATTCGGCGAGGCTGTGGCGCCCCTCGCCCAGGGCCTCGATCTCGCCGTAGAACTGCGCGCCCCAGGGCAGCGCGCGCACGCCGCTGCGCTCGCAGGCGGAAAGCACCGCGCGGGTGCGGGAAAAATCCACGTGCTCGTTGTGGAACGGGCTGATGCTCACGAGCAGGCTGTGCAGCCCCGCGGCCCGAAGTTCGGCCAGCAGGTCCGCGGCCGCGTCCTCGCGCCCGGCCCAGCAGGCCCCGGTCTCCACGTACTCGAGCCGCACCCCCTCCCCGCGCAGCGCGCGCAGGACCTCGCGCAGGTTCTCCGGGTTCAGGAAGGGCTCGCCCCCGCCCACGTGCAGGCTCGAACACCCGAGGCTCCTGGCCGTGCGCGCGGCCCGGGCGGCCTCGTCCGGCTCGATGAAGGCATGGCGGCGGTGCGGCCCGCAGTCGTACAGGCAGTGGGCGCAGCGCGAGCCGCAGCGATAGGTGGTGATGATGCCCCCGGAGGCCAGGCTGCGGATGGTCAGCGGCATCGGCATGGCGGCGACGTTACGGCGTCCCCGGGGCCGAGGCAAGCGCCGCGTCCTCGGCCGCGCCCGGAGCGGCCCAGACCGCGGCCGCGGCCTCGAACAGGGCGCAGAGCGCGGGCTCGGCGCGACGCTCCGCGAGGCAGCCGAGGAACAGCCGCGTGCCCAGGGGCTCACGGTCCCAGATGGCGATCCGGCCCTCGGCCTCGAGCGCCCTGGCCCTGTCCGCGCGCAGGAAGGCGAGCCCGCGACCGCCCGAGACGAAGCTCTGGATGACCTCCTCGCTGTCCGAGGCGGCCACGGCGTGCGGCCTGACCCCGAGCTCGGCGAAGCGCGCCCGGCCCGCGGCGTAGTACGGACAGCCGGACTCGGCCCAGATCCAGGGCAGCTCGGCCAGGGCGGCGAAGTCCGCCTCCGCCACACGCTCCGCCATGGCGGACGGGCAGGCCACCACCATGCTCGTCTCGCCGAGCGGAAGGATGTCGAGCCCGGCGGGCGGCTCGGCGCAGAAGAGGAAGCCCGCGTCCAGCTCGCCCTCGCGCAGGGCCTGGGGCAGGCGCATGGACATCATGGTCATGATCCGCGCGCGCAGCCCGGGATGGGCGCCGCTGAGCAGCGACTCCACGGCGGCCACGCGCAGGAAGTCCGGGTCCGTGGGGATGCCCACGGAGATGTCGCCGACGAGCCCTCCGGCCATGCGCTGCGCCTCGAACAGCACCTCCTGCGCGGCGCGCACGGCCTCGCGCGCACGGGGCAGGAGCGCCCTGCCCTGCGCCGTGAGCAGCATGCCGCGCGGCGTGCGCGCGAAGAGCGGCACGCCGAACTCCTCCTCCAGGGCGCGGATCTGCGTGGAGAGCGCGGACTGGCTCAGGTGCAGGCGGTCGGCCGCGCGGGCCAGCCCGCCCTCGTCGGCCACGGCCAGGAACGATCTCAGTTGATAGAGCTCCACGTGCCTTCCGCTCCCCGTCCCTTCCGGGTCTTCGATTTTTCCGAAGGCCTGCTTCGAAACATTGCCATGGGTTCCGGCGCGCGGCGGCTGCTAGTGTCGCGTCCGTGAAAAAAGTCGACATGCCGCGCAGGAGTCGTACGCGACACGTGAACCGTGCATTCGCCCGGTTCCGCCGCCAGCGGCAGCCGTTAGGCGAGCGCCCTCAGGCGCGAGTCTTACGGATGCCGACAGCAGAGCTGCGGCGGCGTGAGCAAGCCGAAAACCACGTTTTCGGTGCAGCGATCTCCCGCAAAATACGGCTCTGCGTATTTTGCGGACGTCACACTGGACGGATCGATCATCCGAGGAACGAAAACGAAGGGAGCACCCGCCATGTCCGAACTCTTCCGCCTGGCCCTGGCCCTGGCCCTCTGCGCCGGATTCGTCCTGCTTCTCCTGCTGGCTCACGCCGGAGAAGAAACCATGACGGCCTCGTTCATCGAGACCGCCTCGCGGCAGCAGGCGGCGGAGGTCCGCCACACGGCCCGCGCCGAACCGGCCACGGCCGCGATCACGGCGTCGGCCCCGCGCCGCGCGAGAAACGCCAGGTGAAGCGACACGGAGAGCGGAGGTCCGCTTTGCCAGGCCGTTGCCGAGCCTTCGGCCAGCAGGGCGTCAGCCATGTCGCGGCGCAGGAAGGCCATGCCCCTGCCCGCAACCACCAGCTCGCGCAGCACGTCCTCGGTGTCCGAGCGCAGGACCGTGTTCGGGCACACCCCGTGCGCGCGGAACAGGGCCTCGCCGTCCACGTAGCAGGGGCAGTAGTCGCTCGTGGTCCACAGCCAGGGCAGCGCCGCCAGCTCGGCCACGCCCGCGCCCTCGATCCTGTCGCGCCAGGCAGCCGGGCCCACGGCCACTATCTCCACGCGGGCCATGAGCTCCTTGTGGATGCCCTCGTCCGCGCGGTCGCCGAAGCAGAAGCCGCAGTCCAGGTCGCCGTGGCGCAGGGCCTCGGAGGTGGTCACGGACTGGCTCTGCACGAATTCCGGGGAGAGGCAGGGATGGCGGCGTGCAAGGTCCTCCTGCAGGTGCAGCACGCGCAGGAAGGGGGCGTCCGTGTTCAGGCCGATGCGCACGTTGCCCGTGACCTCGCCGCGCAGGTGCGCGGCCTCCTCGAACACGGCGCGCGAGGCGTCGAGCACGGCGCCTGCCCGCGCCATGAGGCGCGCGCCCGCGTCCGTGAGCTGCATGCCGCGCGGCGTGCGCCTGAAGAGCGACAGGCCGAGCTCTTCCTCGAGGGCCTTGATCTGCCCGCTCAGGGCCGACTGGCTCAGGTGCAGCCGCTCGCCCGCCCGGGTCAGGTGCCCTTCCTCGGCCACGGCCACGAAGGAACGGAGTTGGTTCAAGTCCATCGCCCCTGCCTCCTGTTCTCCCTGCGCGGGGACACGCGGGCCCGCACGGGGCCGTCTTCGGAAAAAGAGAACGACGTGTTCGGAAAACGTCGTTGGATTTCGCCTTCTACTTTCCCGTACACAAAAGGTCAAGACGTCCTGCACTGCTACGAAAACGGTACATGGCAGTAAATGGACACGTCGGTTGCCGAAACCTGACGCAACTTTTCAGTACGGAGAAACAAATGAACGTCTGTATACGTTCCATGATCTCATCCTGCGTCTTTGCTGCGCTCTTGCTCGTGCTTTTTTCATGCTCCGTAAACGCCAACGACAGACGAGCAGAGATAGAATCGCGCTGCTCTGAACGCAGCCTCGCGTTCGGCAGTACGGAACAACTCTTCTGTCTGCAGTACTGGGGCGCGCGCGAGGGCGTTCTGGCGAGCGGCTACGCCCCCACCCTGTGCTTCGCCTGCACGCTCATCTGCGACGAGGAGCAGGAGGACTACGCCGCCTGCCGCGAACGCTGCAGCCGCGCCTGCGGCCTCTCGGGCGAGGCCACGGCAGTGGCCGGGAAATGAGGCGCCGCGCATGGACGCGAAAAGGCCGCCATTTCTGGCGGCCTTTTTGGTCACGCTCCGGGCGTCCGGGCGAGCGGTGTACGAGGTCGCCTACACGACCCGGATGATCCGGGTCGCGTCCGCCTTGTCCGCCTCGATGAGGTGCACGGCGCAGGCGATGCAGGGATCGAAGGAGTGCACCGTGCGCAGAAGCTCCACAGGCCGATCGGAATCGGCCACCGACACTCCCACGAGCGATTCCTCGACCGGCGAGAGCTTGCCCGCGGCGCAGCGCGGCCCGAGATTCCAGGTGCTGGGCACGACCAGCTGGTAATTGGCGGTCCTGCCTTTTTCGATGCGGATCCAGTGGGAGAGCCCGCCCCGCGTCACGGCGCAAAAGCCCACGCCCCTTGCCGAGTCCGGCATCTTCCAGGGCTTGAATATCTCCACCGGCCCCGCCTTGGCGCGGGCCTCGAGCTCGTCCAGCCAGCCGGGGATCCTGTTGGCCAGGATCACCGCCTCTACCATGCGCGCGGCCGTCCGCCCCATGGTCGAGAACAGGTTTTCGGGCTCGAGCCTGCAGGCCGAGAACCAGGCATTCAGGCGGTTCACGGTCTCCTTGTCCCCGCGGGCATAGGCCATTGCGCGGCGCGCCAGGGGGCCGGTCTCCATGGGCTCGCCCTTGTAGCGCGGGGCCTTGGCCCAGGAATACCTGCCGTCGGGGTCATAGCCGGTATAGTCCGGATCGGTGACCCCGTCGTAGGGATGGGCGGGCGGGCTCGGCTTGTACCAGCCACGGGTCACGTGCTCCTTGATCTCGCCCGGGTCGAACTCCTCCACCCGCCTGAAGTCCCGGGCCCACATGATCCCGCCGCGGAAGAACGGATTCTTGCCCGTCTCGGGGTCGTAAAAGTCCGAGAAGTCCAGGAAATTCGTGGTCCGCCCATAGGCGGCCGCCTCCGGATAGCGGCGGCCGAGGATGGTCAGGTCGCCCACGTAGTTGTGGTTGATGAACTCCAGAGATTCCTCGTGCAGGGCGCGAAACTCGGCCAGCCTCTCGGGCCGCAGGCTGTCGTAGCAGGTCACGCCGCCCACGCGCATGGTCTGGGAGTGGGGATTCTTGCCGCTGAAGATGGCCATGGACTTGGCGATGTTCGCCTGCACGCGCAGGGCCTGGAGGTAGTTGGCGGCAAGGACCAGGTTCTCCTCCGGGCTCAGGCGGTAGGAGGGATGGCCGCCCAGGGAGTAGGCGTTGGAGAGCCAGCCGAGCTGGCCCGAGCCCACGAACTTCTTGAGCCGCGACTGGACCACGAAGTAGTCGCCGGGCTGGGCTTCCCGCCCCGAGACCTCGCCCGCGAGCCGCGCCGCGGCCACGGGATCGGCCTTCAGCGCGTCGGCCATGTCGAAGAAGTCGAGCGAGTGCAGATGGTAGAAATGCACGAGATGGTCGTGCACCACGAGGGTTCCGAGGATCAGCAGGCGCACGAGCTCCGCCGCGACCGGAGGTTTCAGCCCCATGGCGTTCTCCACGGCGCGGATGCTGACCAGGGAATGGGTCGTGGTGCAGACCCCGCAGGTGCGCTGCACGTAGTTGTGCACGTCGTCGGGCGGCCGTCCCTTGACGATGAGCTCGAGCCCGCGGAAGAGCTGGGCGCTGGACCACGCGTTGGAGACGACGCCGTCCTTCAGCTCCACGTCGATCTTCAGGTGCCCCTCGATGCGCGTGACAGGATCTATGGTGATGCGGCCTGACGCCTTGTTCCCGCTCATGTCGCCTCCTTACGCCTTCTCGCCCTTCATGCGGACGTCGCGGTTGAACGGGGCCATGGTGTCCCAGAAGTCCGGCTCGCTGCAGCCGAGGCAGGGCGCCCCGGCGCGCACGGGCCAGTTGGTCTGGTTGAAGAGGGCCGTGGGACAGTTGTTGTAGGTGTAGGGTCCGCGGCAGCCGAGAAGATGCAGGCACCAGCCCTCGCGCGCCTCCCTGGAGTCGAAGGACGGGGCGAACTCGCCCGCGTCGAAGTGCTTGCGCCGCTCGCACTGGTCGTGGACCGTGGAGCCGTAGAACATCTTGGGCCGCCCGAGTTCGTCCAGCTCCGGCATGCCCTTGGTCAGCAGATGCGCCACCGTGCCGACGTAATTCATGGGGTTCGGCGGACAGCCCGAGATGTTGATGGGCGAGACGCCCATTGCCGCAAGGGCCTCCCCCACGCCCACCGCCATGGAGGGATTCGGCTCTGCGGCCTGGATTCCGCCGAAGCTGGCGCAGGTGCCCATGGCGATGACGCCCTTGGCCCCCCCCGCCACGCGCGCGAACAGCGAGAGCATGGTCTCTCCGCCCACCTGGCCCCAGACGCCGCCGCCGCGCATGGGGATGGCCCCCTCGATGGTGCAGAAATAGCCAGCGGGATTCTGCATGGCCTTCTCCAGGGCCTCGTTCGCGGCCTTGCCGGCGGCGGCCATGATGGTCTCGCAGTAGTCCAGGGAGATCGTCTCCATGATCAGGACGTCGAAGTAGGGATCCACCGAGCGCAGGAGGGCCTCGGTGCAGCCGGTGCACTCGGCCCCGTGCATGTAGATGACGCTCGGCCGCGTCTTGCTCTCCAGGGCCCTGGCCACCGTGGCGCCGTGGCTCGCCTCCATGCCGATGGCCGTGGCCACGATGCAGCAGAATTTGATGAAATCGCGACGGGACATGCGCTCTCCGCCGACCTGACGCTCCAGCAGCTTCGCCTCGATGCGGGCGCTCGCGCTCATGACTTGCCTCCCTGCTTCAGCTTGTGGCAGCCCCGGGTGCACGAGATGGGCGGCATGGCCTCCCGCTTCAGGCGCTTCTCCTTGTGACAACCGAGGCAACTGGTGGTCCGAGAGTTGTGGAAGGCCAGGTAGAAGCTGCTCGAGCCCTTGACGCCGGGCTGGTTGTGGCACTGGGTGCACGGCAGAAAATTGCCCAGGGTGCTGTCCGTCTCCATATGGTGGCAGGCCCGGCACGGATTCATCACCGCGTGCAGGCCGTGCGGAAACTGCACGCTCCCCACCCAGGAGGACTGCGCCTCGAGATTCTTCGGACGTTTGATGACGATCTCGGCAGGTACTTCATAGGCCGCCAGCAAGGCAGGCAACAGGGCGAAGACGGCCAACGACACGAGAATACGCAAGAGCTGTTTCATACCCCCTCCGAAAAAATTCTTTCCCCTTGTGCTTTCGCCTTGCCTATGTCCCCGATGCGGAAGTTGGTATGATTATTCCACCATATCCGAGCGCGACTGCGCACCTTCTAACTGGTCGTGCAAAATCCGCGGTGAAACCACCCCGTTGCAGGACAGCAGGAGGAGCCTCGGCCCGCGCTTGCGCTTGCGCGCCCCCTGTTGCTAGTCTGTCCGGGCACGGCCGCCGACGCGGCCCGCGCGCTCTCCCTTTCCCGCGAGCCGAAGGAACGACATGCGACCGATCTGCGCCTTTCCCTGGCACTACCTCCTGCTCGGCCACAACGTCTTCGGCCCGTGCTGCTCCCTGCTCTTCCAGCCCGAGGGACTGGACATCTCGCAGGACGGGATCATGGAACTCTACCACGGCGCGAAGATGCGCGAGCTGCGGGCGCGGCTCGCCGGGCGCGACATCGCCGGGACGCCGTGCGAGGCCTGCGTGCGGGGCGGCGGGCACATGCCGGACTTCCCCGCCTTCGAGGGCCGGGGGGCGACGCCCGCGGCGCATGAGGCCTCAAGGCGCGCCTTCGAGGCGGGCGAAGCGGACTTCGCGGCGCCGCCCAGGGTCTACAACCTGATGACCTCGCTGCGCTGCAACCTGCGTTGCGTGATGTGCTACCCGAGCAAGCCGGACCACGACCGCGACGGCATCGACGCCTCGGCCCTGCTGGACGCGCTGGACCGATTGGGCTGGGAGAACGTCGCAGAGATGATCATCGCCGGGGGCGAGCCCTTCCTCACGCGCGACGCCCTGGCCGTCATCGCGGCCGCGGCCGAGGCGCCACGGGGCCCGGCCCTTCGCGTCTACACCAATGGCCTGCTGCTGCACGCGCAGCGCGAACTGCTCGAACGCCTCGAGAAGATACACCTCATGCTGAGCCTTGAGGCCACGGGCGAGGACTACGGGAAGATCCGCGTGGGCGGCAGCTGGAACCGCCTCCTGGCCAACCTGCGGATGGTTTCGGAGATGGCGCGCGAAAAGCCCGGCTGGCAGGTGACCACCGTCTCGGTCATCATGCGCTCGTCCCTGCCCCACCTGGCCGGAATCGTGAACCTGGCGCGCGAGCTGGGCTTCACGCCCTCCTTCGGCACCTGCCGCGACAACTACCTGGACGAGAACATCTTCGCCTTCCCGCACCTTCTCGAGGGCTCGGGCTGGAAGGAGCACCTCGACGCGGCCGTGGCGGCCTGCGGCGACGACTTTCCGGCCGCGGCCGCCCACCTGGCCGAGGCCGGGGAGACGCTGGCCCGGAACCTGGCGCAGAAGACCTACACCATGAGCTCCGCCGCGATGGGCGAGAGCGACGAGGCCCTGGCCGACTGGCTCGGCGCGGCCTTCGACGGCGAGCCCTACGTCGTCTTCGGCACGGACACGAGCCTGCTCGGCGCCCTGACCATGCGGCCGGAGCAAAAGCATCTCCAGGCCGTCTACGACTTCACGGAATTCCCCGGCAGCTACTGCGGCCACGCCCTGCGCAGGGCCGAAGACATCGCCGGATACACCGGCAACGTGCTCGTCTGCGCCCCCACCAACCTCCAGGCGAAGTACGCCGACGTTCTCGCGCGCTCCGCGCCACAGGCCTCGGTCCGCTTCCGGCCCTTCTGGTGGGGCAGGACGCAGCGGCGCATCGACGCGCTCGTGGACGAGCTCGGGGAGCGGCCGGTGGTTGGCTTCGGCACGGGCGGCGCCGCGGCGCGCATTCTGGCGGACAGCCGCCTCGGCGAACTCCATTTCGCGGCCTTCGCGGACAACGACAAGTCGTCCTGGGGCAAGGAGTTCCTGGGCAGGCCGGTGATAAACCCGGCGGACATCGGGCGCCACGCGGGCGACGTGGTCATCCTGAGCAAGGCCTACCAGGAGAGCATCCGCCGACAGCTCGTGAAGGAGCAGGGCCCAGAGCTGAAGATACACTGCATCTTCAGCGACGATTGAGGCGGCTGCCGAAGCGCCGCCAGAAGCCCCCGCGGGCAACGCCCCCCGCCGCGCTCCCCTTCCCCGGCATCCGCCTTGCCCTGGCCGTCCTTTTCTGGGATAGCATGGGTCCGAGTTTTTGAACCATGAACCCATATGCCATGGAGGCACGACATGGATCCCATGCATACGCACGGCGCGTTTTCCTGGAACGAACTGATGACCACGGACGTGGAGGCGGCCAAGAAATTCTATGCCGCGCTCTTCGGCTGGACCTACGAGGAGATGGTCATCGGCGGGAACAGCCCCATGGCGGGCGGCACCTACACCTCGGCCAAGGTGGGCGAGAGCTGGGCGGGCGGCATGATGTCCATGCCTGCAGGCGAGCACAACATCCCGCCGCACTGGGGCAGCTACGTCACCGTGGACAACGTGGACGACACCCTCTCGCTGGTGGAGAAGCACGGCGGCCGCGTCCTGGTCCCGGCCTTCGACGTGCCCGACGTGGGCCGCATGGGCGTGTTCCAGGACCCGCAGGGCGCGGTGCTGTGCATCGCCGCCTATTCCATGCCCTAGGACGCTGAAAAGACGCCATCCGCTGCGTCGCTGCGGAACGCCCAAACCCTCGCGTATGGGGAATACGCGTCGGGCTTGGGCGTTCCTTGCTCCTTGCATCTGACGCCTTTTGAGCGCCCAGGGTATGATGCGGCGTCGATTTTCGTGGGGAAGGGGGAGAAGGAACCCTTTTCAAAGGGTTCCTTCTCCCCCTT
>NZ_ATHV01000027.1 GCF_000422205.1 Desulfovibrio sp. X2 | reverse complement strand
GGATGAGGGGGATGGGGTGTGGGGAAGGGGGAGAAGGGAGCCCTTTTCAAAGGGTCCCTTCTCCCCCTTCCCCACTCTCCTTCTACAGGCTCTCGGCGGTCCGCCTGGCGCGCAGCGCGTCGGCCGGGCGGCCTGCGGCGGAGAGGGCCTGGGCGTAGAGGTCCCAGTAGGACTTGCGGGGCTTGAGGGAGGCGGCCTGTCCGGCCAAGGAGACGGCGATCTCCGGGTCCTGGCCCTGGTCGAGGTAGATGCGGGCCATGAGGTGGATGGACTGGGCGTCGCGCGGGTTGTGGGTGATGGCGGCGTGCAGCAGCTCGCGGGCCTCGTCGAGCTTGCCCGCGGCCAGGGCGAGGCGGGCGAGGTGGCGGCTGGCCAGGGCCTCGCCGCCGGGCAGGGCGGCCGCCTTGGCGTAGGAGGTCTTGGCCTTGGCGCGCTTGCCCTGCTGCTCGGCGATCTGTCCCAGGCGCACGAGGCTGAAGACGTGGGTCGGCTCGAGCTTGAGGCAGCGCTTGAAGGCGGCCTCGGCGTTCTTGGGGTCGCCCAGGCGCAGGCAGGTGGTGGCGTAGTTGTAGATGGCCGAGAGGTCGCGCGGGTCCTGGACGTGGACCTGCTCGAAGAGGGGCAGGGCCTGCTCCAGGCGGCCCAGGCGCGCGTAGCACACGGCCAGGGAGTTGCGCGAGAGGGTGTTGTTCTCGTCGGCCAGGAGCGAGAGCTTGTACTCCTCGATGGCGGCGTAGACGTCGCCCAGGGAGAAGTGGCGGTCTGCGGAGATGTTCAGCGACACGGAGTCGAAGAGCGCGACCTGGGGCGCGGGCAGGAGCAGGGAGTGGTCCAGGGCCTTGCGGGCGTTCTCCAGGGCGTCGGCGCGGGAGAAGGAGAGGCAGGGCCAGGGGGCCACGCCGCAGGAGATGGTGGCGTCCAGGCTCTCGGCCGCGGCGTTCGCGAGCTCGGTGAAGGCGGCGCGCAGCTCGTCGTCCGTGCGGCCGGGCAGGAACCAGCACAGGGAGTTCAGGGAGTAGCGGCCGCCGGTGGCGTCCTCGCCGAGGATCTTGGCGCCCAGGGCGGCGAGCTTCTTCATGAGCGATTCGACCTGCTTGCGGGACCCCGGCATGCGGCGTCCCTGGGCCTGGACCAGGCGCACGAGGCCGAGGCCGAAGCGCTCGGCGTGGGCGCGCTCCGAGGCCAGGAAGGCGAGGAAATCGCGGTAGGCGTAGAGCCCGGTGACGAGGTCCTTCTGCGGCGCGCCGCTCTGCGCGGTCTCGGGCGGCGGGGCGTCGGCGGCCAGCAGCGTCAGGCGGTCGCCCTGCTCGATGGGCCAGGAGGCGTCGGCCAGGTGCAGTACCTCGGCGAAGGCCATGTCGTCCTGGACCTCGATGACCACGGCCTCGCCCTTGTACATGGTGGGGTACTCGCCCGCCAGGCGGCGGCCGTCCGCCGCGGTGAAGCCCGCGGGCCCCTGGAACTTGGAGGACCAGATCAGGAAGCGGCTGCCTTCCTGGGCGTCCACGTCGCGGCCGAGGTTGCAGGAGAAGCGGGAGAGCGGGAGCGTCTCCAGCACGCGGCCGCCCTCTTCCAGGATCTTGGCGAAGGAGAAGACGCGGTCGCGGCCCTGGTCCTTGGCCGTGGCCATGGCGCGCTGGGCCTTGGCGGCCAGGACGCGGGCCATGTCGCGCGGGCGCAGCACGGTCTGGGGGCCGGAGAGGTCCTGGGGGAAGAGGGAGAAGCCGAGCGAGGCGGTCAGGGCCACGGGCTCGGGGAGGTTCTCGGGGTCGAGCTTGGCGATGCGGCGGCGAAGGTTCTCGGCCAGGGTCCGGCAGTCCTTGGCCGAGGCGTTGGGCCAGAGGAAGGCGAAGCGGTCGTCGGCCAGGCGGGCGGACAGGACCTGCTCCGGGCAGGCCTCGCGCGCGGCCTCGGCCACGGCCGTGAGCAGGGTGTCGGCCGCGTCCTGGCCCAGGCGCTGCAGCAGCGCGGTGTAGTGGTCCAGGTCCAGGAGCACGACGCCGAGGCGGCCGTTGGAGGCCGTGAGGCCCGGGTCCACGCAGCCGGAAGCCGAGGGCAGCAGGCAGTTCTGGGCGGCCCCGATCTCGCGCGCCAGGGCCTCGGCGAAGGCGTGGGCGCTGGCCAGGCCCGTGAGCGGGTCCAGGTCGCGCGCCTTGCGCAGGGAGAGGTTCTCGAGGACCAGGGCCGCGGCGGCGGGCAGCGCGGCCAGGGTGCCCTTGGGCGCGGCCAGGCGCACGCCCTTGGCCACGAAGACGCCGAGCACGGCGCCCTCCTGCACGAGCGGCAGGAGCAGGCGGCGTTCGCGCGCAAGGTGCAGCGGCGCGCCGTCCGCGCCGGGCATGTCCGGCCCCAGCGGCTTGGCCGCGTCCGGGAAGTAGAGCGAGGAGCCCTGGAAGGAGAAGAAGGCGGCCAGGGCGTCGCGCACGGTGTGCTCGAAGCGGATGAGGTCGCGCCGCGTGAGGCGGGGGCCCGGAAGGGCGGCGCCGGGATGCCCGGGTGCCGCGGAAGCGGAAGCGGCGGGGCTGGCTGCGGCGGGGCCGGAAACGCTCGTGGTGGCTGGCTTCTTCTTCATGGACCCTGGATGTACAGGGCTCGGCGGCTCCCGGCAAGGGGCGGCCCGGATTCGGGGGCCGCGGCCGCCCTTCCCCGCGCCGGGAGGTCAGGCTCGTGTCGCGTCCATGAAAAAAATCGATATGTTGCGCAGCAGTGGCACGCGACACGTGAACCGGGCGAATGCACGGTTCCGCCGCCTGCGGCGGCGTGAGCAAGCCGAAAACCACGTTTTTCGGTGCAGCGGTCCTCCGCAAAATGCGGCTTTGCGTATTTGGCGGACGTCACACTAGTACTAGGGCAGCACGAGCCCCTGCTTCTTCAGGATCGCGCGGCCTTCCGGCCCGGAGAGGAAGGCGAGGAAGGCGTCGGCCAGGGCCGGGTCGGCGGCGCCGGAAAGCCGCGCGGCCGGGTAGACGAAGTCGCCGGGCTTGTCCACGCGCAGGCAGGCCCGGGCCGCGTCGCCCAGCGCCGGGGCCTCGGTGGCGAAGAGGAAGCCCGCCTCGGTCTCGCCGCGCGCGAGGTACTGCGTGATCTGCTTGATGGTCTCGCCGAGCGCCATCTTGGGCTCGAGCTTCTTCCACAGCCCTTCCGCCTCGAGCTTCTTCCGGACGAAGGCGCCGATGGCCGTGGTCCTCGGCTCGCCCAGTCCCACGTGCACGAAGGCCGGGTCCGCGAGGCTGGAGAGGTCCTTCGGGCAGGCCGGGCCGTCCGTGCGCACGAAGAGGTAGAGGGCGTTCTCGGCCACCACGCGGCGCGTCTTCTCCACGACGAGCTTCTTTTGCGCGGCCTGGTCCATGGTCATGGCGTCCGCGGTCAGCAGCACGTCGGCCGGGGCTCCCATCTCGATCTGGTGCAGCAGCGCGCCCTGCGAGCCCAGGTTCAGGACCACGTCCACGCCCGGGTGGGCCTTGGCGAAGGCGTCGCACACGGCGCGCATGGGCCTGGTCAGGCTGGCGGCGCAGGAGACGCGGAGGTCCACGGACGGGCCGGCGGCCCGCGCCTGTCCCGGCAGGGCCAGGCAGAGCGCGGCGAGCAGGAGGAAGAGGAGGCGGGAAAGGACGGGGGACGGGAGGACGCGGGTTCGGGTCCGGGTGCGCATGGTCAGTCCTTCTGTTCCACGGTGTAGGTTCCGTCGCTCTTGAATCCGGAGGCGTTCTCGGCCTTGCCCGCGAACCAGCCGATGCGCTCCGCGGGCCAGACGTCGAAGCGGGGCACGTAGGGCTTGATGTCGATGACCGGCGTGCCGTCCAGGATGTCGATGTTGCGCACGCGCACGAGGTTCCCTTCCACGCCCGCGATCTCCAGCACGGAAAGGCCGATCTGGTTGGGCCTTTTGGGCGCGCGCGTGGCGAAGACGCCGTGCGGGGTCTTGTCCAGGAAGGGGCGGATGGTCAGGCGGAAACCTTCCGAGCGGTGGAAATGGTACAAAAGGAAGATGTGCGAGAAGCCCTCCAGGTCCGCCAGCCCCTCGGCGAACTCGGGCAGGACCTCGATGGCCCCCTCCACGCCGCGGGCGCCCACGGGCTGGATGGGCATGCCCTCGGGCTCGGAAAAGGGCGAACGGACGTGTCCTATGGGCCGGAAGGTGATGGCGCTCGTCTTGTCCACAACAGTCATGGGGCCTCCCTGAATGAATGTCCGGCGCGGGCCGCGGCGCTTCCAGGCGGGCCCCGAAGCTGCGCCCCGCCCCTGCGCCCGAAGCCCGCGCCCTGGTCGCATGGGACCGCGCGAGACTCGGGGATAGCAACCGCTCGGGGGCGGTGCAACGGCGTCACGAAAACATTGTTCAACGTGACCGTATTGACGATTCGGTGCGCACCCGCCCTATGATGCGCTCACGATGGGCCGGACCCGCGCGGGACAGCCGGTCAGCGAGGCTGACAGGAGCGTCCCCGAAAGGCCCGGACGCGGGCCGGGAAGATGCCCGAAGCGAACGGCACGGGCGCCCGGCACGAGCGACGGCATGAACGAACGACAAGAGCGAATGACGAGAGCATCCGGCATGAGCGACGTGATGGACACCCTGGACAGACTTGACGCCGAGACGCTGACCGGGCTCGCCGCGCGCATCGAGGAGATCATGCAGCGCAAGGCCCGGGACTGCGGACCGGACGGCGAAAAGGGCGCGTGCGCCAAGGCCGCGCGGCCTGTCCGGCCCTGCCACACGCGCATGCTGCGCATCCCCGACGAGGTCAAGCACCTGAGCCCTGCCCAGGCCCAGGCCATGGAGGAGTCGTTCCGCACCTGGCGCGACGCCGCCACGCGGCCCGAGGTCAGGCGCTCGCGCTGCCGCGTGCTGGCCGTCTTCCTGCTCCTGCGCCACACGGGCGCGCGCCTGGGCGAGGTCCTCTCCCTGAACGAGCGGACCGACCTCGACCTGGACCAGGGCGTGGTCCGCTTCCACGGCAGCCAGTCGGAGAACGGCCAGGCCTCGGGCCAGGCCTCGGGCCAAACGCCGGGCCAATCGCCGGACCAGTCGCCGGGGCGCGGACGCCGCCGCAAGGCGGGCAACGCGGAGGGCGACGACGGCGAGGGCGCGGCGCGCAGCCGCGAGACCGCCCTGCCCGCGTACGTCGCGCGCGAGATCGCGGCCATCGTCGAGGACCCCTCCGCCCTTTCCCTGCGCGGCCGCTTCCTGGCCCTGGACCAGGGCTTCGTGCGGCGCAAGTTCTACGAGCGCGGCAGGGAGGTGGGCCTGCCCACGGAGCTGGCCAACCCCCGCGTGCTGCGCAACACCCGCGCCGTGGAGCTGTTGCGCGAGGGCGCGCCCCTGGCCGTGGTGCAGAGCATCCTCGGCCACTCCACGGCGAGCCTCACCGCGGCCTACGTGGACTACGCGGCGCGCGACCTGCGCCACCTCATCCACTACTACATGAACAAGGGGAGCATGATGAAGACGAGCGCCCGCAACACCTTCTTCGGCACCGTCCAGGCCGTGCGCAAGGGAGCGATCATCTCCGAGATCGTGCTCTCCACCACCGGCGGCTTCGAGATCGTCTCCGTGATCACCAACGAGTCCGCGGACAAGCTCGGCCTCGTGGAGGGCAAGGCCGTGGTGGCCATGGTCAAGGCGCCCTGGATCATCCTGGTCAAGGACCCGGACGCGCCCAAGACCAGCGCCCGTAACCGGCTGCTCGGCACCGTGCGCCGCGTGAACCAGGGCAGCATCTCGGCCGAGATCGTGCTCGAGGTCGAGGACGGCACCGAGGTCTGCGCCCTGGTCACGGACGAGTCCGTGCGCAAGCTCGCCCTCTCGCCCGGAGACGCGGTCTGGGCCATGTTCAAGGCCTTCTCCGTGATCCTGGCCGTGGAAGGCGCCGAGAACTGAGCCCGCGCCGCGGCCCTCCCCGTCCGGGAGAAGGCACGCGCGGGAGCGGGCATACATTTTCGTCACATGCGTGGCGACAACTTTCGTTTTTGTAGACAAGGGCAAGGGGACGTAGATGAGCTTGGCAAACTATTTCAGCATATTATGGGATGGCATGTCGTCTGCATCCCTCCTTGCGGAGGAAAACGCCATGTTCATCGCTTCGCTCATCTGCTGTGTGGTCGCGGCCCTGGTGGTGCTGGAGACCCTGGTCGGGAGGCCGCCCGAGCCCTTCGCCCCCTGCGGCCCCGGAGGCGCGGCCGGAACGAACGGGCGCTGCCGGTCCGAGCGGCTGCCCGCCCTGGAGGCCGTGACCCGCGCCGTGCCCCTGCTGCTGGCGGGCCTCGGCCTGCCGCTCGCCGTGCGTCATCCGCTGCTCGGCATCTCCTGTCTGCTGGCCGCGGCCGGGCTCTTCGCCTACGGCATGCGGCGCGGCCGGTAGCGGAGCCCGGGCGCATGCGCCGCGCGGCATCCACCGCCCGCGGGCCCGGCGGGGAATGTCCCGCGGCCTCGAGCCTGATCTTCTAACCATCGGAAACCACGGATTTTCCCTTTGGATTCTTCCTTCCTCTTCCCTCTGCAGCTGACCCTGCGCGTGGCCTCGCTGGCCACGCTCGGCGCGCTCGTCCTGGGCGTGCTCTTCTCCTGGGCGCTGCACAAGGGACGCTTCCCGGGGCGGGACGTGCTGGACGCGATCCTCACCCTGCCCCTGGTCATGCCGCCCACGGTGCTCGGCTACTACATCCTGGTGGTCATCGGGCGGAAGGGCGTGCTCGGCGCGTGGCTCTACAAGACCTTCGGCATAAGCCTCATCTTCACCTGGCAGGGCGCGGTCATAGCGGCCACCGTCGTGGCCTTCCCGCTGGTCTTCAAGTCCGCGCGCGCGGCGCTGGAGGGCGTGGGGAAACAGTACGAGGACGCCGCCCGGACGCTCGGCTGCGGCGAGCTCGAGATCTTCCTGCGCGTCTCCCTGCCCCTGGCCTTCCGCGGCATCCTGGCCGGCACCATGCTGGCCTTCGCCCGGGCCATGGGCGAGTTCGGCGCCACGCTGATGGTCGCCGGAAACCTGCCCGGCCGCACCCAGACCCTGTCGCTCGCCGTGTACAGCGCGGTGCAGGCGGGCGAGGATCATCTGGCCAACATGCTCGTGCTGGTCATTTCAGCGGTCTGCGCGGCCATCCTGTGGACGGCCGGGAGACTGCTCAAGCCGAAATGGTAACCCACCCACGCGAAGGAGGAAGCCTCATGAAACGCATCATCCTGGCCCTTGTCCTGGTCCTCGGCCTGGCCGTGCCCGCCGCGGCCGAGGAGCTGGTCGTCTCCGCCGCCGCCAGCCTCACCGACGCCTTCACCACCGTGAAGACGGCCTTCGAGAAGGCCAACCCCGGCGTCACCGTGACCACCAACTACGCGGCCTCCGGCGCCCTGTACAAGCAGATCGAGCAGGGCGCGCCCGTGGACGTCTTCGCCTCCGCGAACATGAAGTGGATGGAGAAGATGGTCGAGGGCGGCTTCGTGGACAAGGCCGCGCCCGTGGTCTTCGCCGTCAACGACCTGGTCCTGGCCGTGCCCCACGGCAACCCCGCCAAGGTCTCCTCCGTGGACGACCTCATGGGCGCCGCCGTGAAGCGCGTGGCCATCGGCACGCCCAAGACCGTGCCCGCGGGCAACTACGCCATGGTCGCCCTGCAGGACATGGGCAAGTGGGACGCGCTGCAGCAAAAGCTCGTCTTCGGCGAGTCCGTGCGCCAGGTGCTCGACTACGTGGCCCGCGGCGAGGTCGAGGCAGGCTTCGTCTACGCCACGGACGCCAAGCGCGACGAGGGCAAGGTGGACGTGGCCACGGTCATCGCGCTGAAGAAGCCCGTGACCTACCCCATCGCCGTGCTCAAGAGCTCCAAGCAGTCCGCGCTGGCCAAGAAGTTCATCGACTACGTCCGCTCGCCCGAGGGCCAGAAGATCCTGGCCGGGTACGGCTTCAGCGCCCCCAAGTAGCCCCCGTGGCGGACGAACCGACAAAGGATTGCGATCGCGCATGACCCTCGACGTGAACATCGAGGCCCTGGTCAAGGGCGGAGGAAGGGAATTCAGGCTCGCGGCCGAGTTCTCCTCCTCCGCCTCGTCCATGGTCCTCTTCGGCCCCTCGGGCTCCGGAAAGACCCTGACCCTCATGGTCCTGGCCGGGCTGCTCGCGCCCGTGCGCGGCCACATAAAGGTCTGCGGCCGCACCCTCTACGACTCCGCAAGCGGTGTGGACCTGCCCGCGCGCGAGCGCGAGATGGGGCTGCTCTTCCAGGACTACGCCCTCTTCCCCCACCTCACCGTGCGCGACAACGTGGCCTTCGGCCTCAGGCGCCGCCTCTTCGGCTTCTCCCGCCTGACCCGCGAGCAGTCCGAGCGCGTGGACGAGCTGCTGGACGCCTGCGGCATCGCCTCCCTGGCCGGACACCGGCCGCACCAGATCTCCGGCGGCCAGCGCCAGCGCGCCGCCCTGGCCCGGGCCCTGGCCACAGAGCCCAGGATGCTCCTGCTCGACGAGCCCTTCGCCGCCCTGGACCAGCCCCTGCGCGCCCGCATGCGCGAAGAGCTCTGCCGCACCCGCGAACGCGTCGGCATCCCCATGGTCATGGTCAGCCACGACCCCCAGGACGTGGACGTCTTCGCCGACTGCCTCGTCGCCTTCGGACACGGCAAGGTCATGGAGACCCTCGACTACACCGCCCGCCTCGCTGCGGGCGCCACCTCCCAGAGCATCCTCGGCCCCCTCTTCGAGACCGCCAACTAAAAACGGAAGAGGGACTGGATGCCTTCCACACGCAAACAGTTCATCGGTTGAAAGGAAAAATGCTGCAGCGGAGAGACAGGTCGTAAAACGAATGGCAACGCGTGTTCCATACCGCTTATGCTGCCGTTTGGACTTTCTGCCAATTGCGAGTGCGCAGTCATCTATAATCCAATTACCGCGTTATGCCTGACACATCTCCCATCTCAATGCTCCCAATTCCGTAATAACTACACATCCCTGTTAGGTGCTTTATTTTTCTATCGCGATCACTCGGATCAGTTTGAAGTATTTCTTTGTATTCACTTGCGACTTCGCTCTTAAATTCTTTAATATTCCCACCATATATGGAACCAACAGATTCAGCAGAAATCATTGTTAATTGTAAATAATATTCATGCATTTTCTGTGATCTATATTTTAATTTATCAGATATAAAACCATATAGTGCAGTACATTTAATAAGATCTTTTTTTACATTTTTGACATTATATTCTGGAAGTATGAGTCGCAGTCTTAAAGCATCTGATGATTTATTTATAAAATACGTGCATAAATGCAAATTATCTTTATCTCCAATTTTAGTATACTTTTCTTTGAGCTCACTATGCGACACACCATATTTTGACAAAAGATCGTCGTAAATTAGCCCTAACGATATTTCTGCCACAGTTACTTTTTCGTAATTTTTTTCTTTTTCATACAATTGTCTGTAATAATTCAAAGCTCCTGTGCATTTTTGCATATCAATTTCATCTTGATGTTTAGATGCATAAGATGTAATCGGAATTACAATAAAAATAAAAAACATAATTAGTCGCATAACTTTCCTTTAAATAGGCTGTTGGCAGGCAAATACATTTATACAGTTAGCCTACAACATATATAGCAAATCTAATTTCTCTGCAAGACTGGTCTTTATTTTGCAACATGGTGGGGGAGAGGAAATCCTTTCCAAAGGGTCCCCCTCTCCCTCACCTGATGCTTAACCGACACCGCCTTTGCTTGGCATCCCCATCCGCCTCGGCTACACTGCCTCACTGGAGGGACAGCCCATGAACGACGCCGCACGCGCTGCGGTGCTCGGCGCACTGCGCGAGCGCCGGAGCATTCGGAAATACACGGACGAGCCGGTCGCGGACGACGAGGTCCGGGCCGTTCTCGAGGCTGGGCGCTGGGCGCCCAGCGGGAAGAACAACCAGCCCTGGCGCTTCCTGGCGGTGCGCCGCGGCGAGCCGCGCCAGGAGGCCCTGGCCAGGCACACCAAGTACGCGCACATCGTGCGCGGGGCCGGGGCGCTCGTCTGCGTGTTCCTCGAGCGCGCGCGGATGTACGACGCGCGCAAGGACCACCAGGGCGCGGGCGCCTGCCTGCAGAACATGCTGCTGGCCGCGCACGCGCTCGGGCTCGGCGCGGTCTGGATCGGCGAGATCGTGAACCGCGAGCCCGAGGTGGTCGCGGCCGTGGGCGTGGACCCCGAGGCCTACGAGATGATGGCCGTGATCGCGCTCGGCCGTCCCGCCCAGGAGGGCTCGTCCGACAGAATCCCCCTCGAATCCCTGATGCTGGAGCCCTTCTGATGCCCGAGACGACGAGCCTTCCCCTGCAGGTGACGACCTTTCCCCTGGGACCGCTGGAGACCAACTGCTACCTGGCCGAGGCGAACGGCGAGGCCCTGGCCGTGGACCCGGGCGGCGAGCCCTCCGAGCTTCTCGCCTACCTCGAGTCCTCGGGCTGCCAGCTCACGCGCATCCTGATCACGCACATGCACTTCGACCATCTCTACGGCGCGGCGGCGCTGGCCCGGGCCACGGGCGCGCCGATCCTCTGCCCGGCCGGGGACGAGTTCCTGATGCAGAGCGAGATCGGCCGCGGCGGGCTGATGGGATTTCCCCTGGTGGAGGACTTCGACTACGAGCACATCGCGGAGGGCATCTACGAGTTCATGGGGTGCGAGTGCCGCGTGCTGGCCACGCCCGGCCACACGCCGGGCAGCCTGTCGTACTACTTCCCGGCCGGGAAGTGCGTCTTCGTGGGCGACCTCCTCTTCTACCGCTCCATCGGCCGCACGGACTTCCCGGGCGGCGACATGGAGCAGCTGCTCGACTCGGTGCGCACGAAGATCTTCACCCTGCCCCCGGAGACGGTCGTCTACGCGGGCCACATGCTGTCCACCACGGTGGGCGACGAGATGCTGCACAACCCCTTCCTGAGCGAAGGCGGGTTGTAGCCCACGCCGAAGGAGGAACGGTCCATGACGGCACCCAAGGTGTTCATCGACCTCTCGGGCAAGTGCTGAGGGGTGGGACTGGAGATCGGGTGGTATCTCCGTCTCGGCCGCCAGGAGATCCTGGAGGCTTTGGTCGCGAAGAAGAGCGCGCCGCAGGTCGAGGGCCACGTCGCCCCTGACATGGGGTATCGCATGGAGCGCGAGGAGCGGGGCGAGAACGTGCTCTTCCGCTTCACGCGCGAGAAGAAGACGCCGGACGCGGCGGCGGACTGACCCGCCCGCGCCGGGGCGCGGGACAGGAGGAGGCATGAAGGGCGAGGCCGTGATCTACGCCATGAGCCCGCGCCGGGGCGGCAACTCCGACGCCGCGGCCAGGGCCTTCGCCGAGGGCGTGCGCGAGGCCGGGGGCGAGGCCCGCTTCCTGGCCCTGCGCGAGTTCGACCTGATGCCCTGCCGGGGCTGCTACGGCTGCCGCCCGGACCTGGGCGGCCGCTGCGTGCTGCCCGACGCCTCCACGACCCAGGCCCTGTTCGCGCCGCTCCTGGAGGCCCCGCTCGTGGCCTTCGCCTCGCCCATCTTCTTCTACCACCTGCCCGCCATGGCCAAGGCCTTCGTGGACCGCAGCCAGCCCTGGTACCTGCGCGCCGAGGCGGGCGACCCCGCGCTTTCCGTCCTGCCCCGCCGCCTGGCCCACCCCATCCTCGTCTCGGGCAGGCCCAGGGGCGAGAAGCTCTTCGAGGGCACGCTGCTCACGCTCAAGTATTTCGCCATGCCCTTCAACCTCCGCCTGGCCGACCCCGTGGAGCTGCGCGGCTACGACGCCCCGCGCGACCTGGAGGAGGACGCGGCCGCGCTGGCCGACATCCGAGCGGCCGGGGCCGAGGCCTGGCGCCGCGCGGCCGGGGCGTAGGGGAAGCGCGTGGGCGGCCCCGGCGCACGGGATGCCGGTCCTTCCGGCCTGCTCGCCCGCCTGGGACGATTTCTGGCGCAGGGCTTGGGCCGCGGCGAGTTCCGCTGCCAGTGCTGCGGCGCCCTGGTCGCCCGGCCCGCGGCCGACTCCGCAGCCGATTCCGCGCCCGCATCTTTGCCCGACTCTTTCACCGACCCGGCCCACGGCCTGCCCCTGTGCGCGGACTGCGCGCGGCTGCTGGCGCGCCGCGCGGGCGGCTTCTGCCCGGTCTGCGGCGAGATCTTCGCGGACGCCTCCGCCCCGCCGCACCGCTGCGGCGGCTGCCTGCGCGCGCCCCCGCCCTGGGAGCGGCTGGCCTTCTGGGGGCTGTACGAGGGGGTGCTGGCCGAGCTCGTGCAGGCCTTCAAGTACGACGCGGCGCTCAAACGCTCGGCCCTTTTGCAGGCCCTCGCGGCCGGGGCCTGGGCCGCGCGGCGGGCGGCGGACGGGATTTCCGGGGTGCCGGGGCCCGACCTGATCGCGCCCGTGCCCCTGCACGAGAGCCGCCTGGCGCAGCGGGGCTTCAACCAGAGCCTGGAGCTGGCGCGGGGAATCGCGCGCGCGTCGGGCGCATCGGGAGCGTCGGGCGCATCGGGCAAATTGGGCGCGCCGGGACCCGAGCTTGCGCCGCGGGCCCTCGCGCGCCTGCGCAACACCGTGCCCCAGGCCCGGCTCGCCCGGGCCGAGCGGCTGACCAACCTGCGCGGGGCCTTTGCGGCCGATCCGGCCCAGGTGGCGGGCAGGCGGGTGCTGCTGGTGGACGACGTGACCACCACCGGGGCCACGCTCCTGGAATGCGCCAAGGCCCTGCGCGCCGCGGGCGCGGCCGCCGTGGACGTGGCGGTCCTGGCCAGGTCGGACGGACGGGGCGGCGCGTGAAAAATCGCGCGCGAGGAGTCGCGCGGGAGGGATTTTGCATTGACGCCCTCCCCCCCGTGCACTAATCCTTACGGATTCCTTAACCGACGTCGCGCCGCGGCGCCGCGCGGGAAACGAGCCCGCGGACGGCCGCCTGCGCCGCGCAAAGAGGACCGTTATCCGCGATGCCTTCCGCGAACCAGCATACCGACCCCTCCCGCATCATATTCTACGACGAGGACACCATGCTTCCCGGCGGCGTCCTGCGCCGCCTGGATTTCGCGCAGTGCCGCGCCGAGCTGTGGTTCCCCGTGGCCGTCGAGGACGGCCGGGCCATCGTGGCCGCCGTGCGCCCGGAGGACCCGGCCGTGGCCAGGGCCGCCGCAGAGCGCCTGGGCGTGGCCGAGGCGCGCGCCGTGGCCTGTCCCGAAGAGGACGTGATCCGGCTCATCGAGAACAACTACGACATCAACCCGAACTTCCCGCCCTCGGCCGGGCGCACGCCCCTGGCCAAGGCGCGCACCTTCCTGGCCGGGCACCGCTCCTTCCTCTCGGGCTTCCGCACCACGCTGGCCAGGGGCCGCACCGGCCTGTCCATGTTCCGCACGGGCCTGGCCTTCCTGACCATCTTCTCGCTGCTCATGCGCCTCTTCGGCCTGGGCTGGCTCGCGCCCGTGGACGCGGTGCTCCTCTTCCTGAGCCTCTACCTCATCGTGGACGGGCTGGTCTGGTACCTGCCGGTGCGCCGCCACTCCAAGGGACGGCTGCACCCGATCTGCCCGACCAAGGGCGCCGGGCTCAGCGTCATCGAGGTCCTGGACCCGGGCGGCAGGCCGCGCTTCGTGCGCTCGCCGGACGTCCCGGGCGCGGCCGAGCTCTTCTCCCACTGGGACGACCTGACGGGCGTGGAGCGCCGCCGCGTGCTGGCGCTCGAGCGCACGGAGTACGCGGCCGAGCGCACGCGCCGCGCCATCCTGCGCACCACCATGGCCCGCTCGCGCACGGGCATGGCGCTCGGCCGCACCGGCATCTCGCTCGCGGGCCTCGGCTTCGGCCTCGTGCGCCGCGCGCCGTCCGGGCCGTGGCAGATAGCGAGCTACCTGATCCTGGCCGTGGGCCTCCTGATGATCTTCGAGGGACTGCGCTGGTACCTGCCGGGCCGCGAGGCGGGCAGGCAGAGCCTGCGCACCCCGCCGCCCACGCACATGGAGTGGCTGTGGTCGCTCATCCTGCCCCCGGCCCTGGACGGCGGCTGGGGCTCGCCGCGGAACCCGGCCTGCGCCGGGCCCGGCCTCGGGCTCACGCCCGGCATCTTCGGCACCACGGGCCTCGCGCTGGAGCGCACCCTGCTCGCGGAGCGCAGGAACCTGATGGCGGGACTGCGCACCAACCTCGCCCGCTCGCGCACGGGCCTGGCCTACATCCGCACGGGCATGAACTTCACCGCGGTCGGCGCGGGCCTGCTCATCGGCCTGGGCTACCGCCACCCGGCCTTCACCATCCTCGAGATCGGCGTCATCGTGCTCGGCGTGCTGCTGGTGCTGGACGGCTGCTACTGGCACATCCCGGCGCGGCGCGCCGCGGCCATGCTGCCCTACTGCCACACGGACCTCGAGATCCCCTACCCGGACTACGGCGAGCCCGCCGAAGAGTGGAGCAGGCTCACCGTGGAGCTCGAGGAGGGCGGGTATGTCTGAGAACGGCACCACCAAGGGCGTGCAGGAGATGATAGCGGCCTTTCGCGGCGCCTCCGGCATAGCCGAGGACGGAGCCGCGGCCGCGGCCCTGGCCTCGGGCGGCGTGCTCCACCCCTACGCGGCCCTGGCCGAGACGGACAAGGAGCGCGGCGAGGACGCCCTGGTCCTGGCCGCGGCCTGGCTCAAGGAATACGGCGGCCACCCCGAGGACGTGCTCCTGCGGCGCATGGCCGTGGGGCGCGGCGCCCTGCTGGCGGCCCTGTCCGTCCACACCGGGCTGCCCGCCTTCTCCTTCACCGAGTGCCTGGCCATCCCGCCGGAGCTGCTGCACGCCCTGCCCGAGAAAGTCTTTGCCGAGCGGCGCTGGTTCCCGGTGGGCGTGGACCACGGCGCCGTGATCGTGGCCGCGGCCGAGCCCCGCGACGAGGACGTGCGCCGCGAGGCGGCGGCCTGCTTCCCGGAGCGGGAGCTGCGCTGGCTGGTGGCGCTTCGCCGCGACGTGCGCGACCTCTGCCTGGACTACACGCCGCGCCTCTCCGGCCGCCAGATCGGCACGGAGCGCACGGCGCTGGCGCAGTGGCGCAACACCATGGCCACCTGGCGCACGCGCATGGCCTGCTGGCGCACGAGCATGGCCGAGTCGCGCACCTGGCTGAACATCCTCAGGTGGGGGCTCGGCTTCGTGGCCCTGGGCGAAGGGCTCATGCGCAGCAACTACGCGGGCGACGTGCCCCTGGACATCCTGTGCATGGCGGGCGGCTTCCTGGTGGCCGTGTTCAGCACGGTGGTCTACCTGCGCCTGCGCTTCTCGCGCTTCCGCCCGCCCACGGTGCAGAAGCTGGTGGAGGTCTCGGCCGTGACCCTGCAGTTCCTGGAGGACTACCACTTCCTCAAGGACGAGGGCGCGCACCGCCACTACGGCGAGGACAAGGACAAGCGCACCATGCTCGGCAGGCTGGGCGGGTTCCTGAACGCCTACTCCACGATCATGGAGATCTCCGACGGCTTCGCCCAGCGCATCCACCTGGCGCGCGAGCGCAACGTCCTGGCCGCGCAGCGCACGGTCTGCGCCTGCTACCGCACCATCGCCTCGCGGGCGCGCACCGGCCTCGCCTTCCTGCGCACCGGGGTGACCATCTTCTGCCTGGGCCTCGGCCTCCTGCACTACTTCTCCCTCGGCCCCTGGTCGATCGTGGACGGCGCCATGACGCTGCTCGGCGCGGGCATGATCGTGGACGGCGCCATATGGTACCTGCCCGTGCGCAAGGAGTACTCCACCACGCCGCGCTGCATGGCCGGGAGCCTCTATGAGGATTAAGAGCAAGCTCGTCTTCGGCAGCGCCATCAACCTCTGCCTGATCATCCTGGCCGCGGGCGTGGCCTGGCAGGGGGTCAGCGGCGCGCTGTCCAGGCTCCGCGTGGTCGAGATCCAGGACGACCTGAACGCCTCGTTCCTGGAGATGCGGCTCTCGGAGAAGAACTACTTCCTCTTCGGCGACGACTCGGCCCTGTCCGAGATCGCATCGCGCATCGCGTCCTGCTTCGAGGAGCTCAGAAGCTCGCGCGAGGCCATCGAGCGCGGCGCCGGGACCGAGAACTACCAGGCGCTGGAGCGCTACCTGACCGGCTACGCCGCGGCCGTGGAGAAGACCCGGGCCACGGGCGCGCGCGGCCCGAAGGCCGAGGCGGCGCTGCGCGAGTCCGGCCGCCAGCTGCGCGAGTTCTCCTCGAACATGGTGCGCCAGGTGCGCGCGCAGGTGAACTCCATCCTGGCCTCCACGCGGCACATCATGACCGTGGCGCTCGTGCTCATCGTCTTCACCGGCGTGCTCTCCGTGCCGCTGCTCTTCAGGAAGATCCTGGCCTCGCTCCGAAAGCTCGAATCCCTGGCCAAGACCATCGCGGGCGGCGACTTCAGCCAGATCGAGGAGCCCGCGGGCGACGACGAGGTCGATTCCACGGTGCGGGCCATGAACGCCATGTCGCGCCAGCTGAGCTCGCGCGAGGCGGAGCTCCTGCAGTCCAAGAAGCTCGCCTCCCTCGGCGTGCTCACCGCGGGCGTGGCCCACGAGATCACCAATCCGCTGAACAACATCTCCATGCTCGCCCAGACCTTCGAGGGCTTCTACCAAAGCTTCGACGACGAGGCGCGGCTCGGCATGATGCGCCAGGTGGAGCACGAGGTGACGCGCATCCAGGAGATCGTCTCCCACCTGCTGGACTTCTCCAAGCCCAAGAAGGTGGAGCCCGAGCGCGCGCAGCTGAACGACGTGGTCAAGGGCGCCCTGCGCCTGGTGAACAACATGCTGCACGTCTCCAACATGCACGCCGAGCTCGAGCTGGCCGAAAGTCTGGACCCCGTGCGGGTCAACGCGCCGCAGATCCAGCAGGTGCTGGTGAACCTCGTGACCAACGCCATCCAGGCCATGTCCGAGGGCGGCACGGTGCGCCTGGCCACCTCGGCCTCGCCCGAGCCCGGGTTCGCGCGCATCACGGTCACGGACACGGGCAAGGGCATCCCGCCCGAGCACCTGCCGCACATCTTCGACCCCTTCTTCAGCACCAAGGGCGTGGAGGGCAGCGGGCTCGGGCTCTCGGTGAGCTACGGCATCGTCAAGAACCACGGCGGACGGCTGCACGCCGAGAGCGTGGTGGGCCAGGGCACCGTCTTCACCGTGGACCTGCCCCTGGATATTTCCAAGGACATCCCGCAGGATATGCCGCAGGATGCACCGCAGGACGCCCGGCCGGACACGGTCCGGGAGACGCAGGCGGAGACGCGGCGGGACGACGAGGCACGGGCCCGGGCCGCGGTCAGGAGAGCGGACGACGAAGAGGAACCGGAGCGGACGGCCCAGAGCGCTGCCCGCGCGGACGAGAAAGCGGAGGAGAACGATGGGTAAGGCGAAGATAATGGTCATCGACGACGAGAAGATCGTCGTCGACATGCTCGGCATGCATTTCAAGAACAACGGCTACGACGTGGCCACCTTCCTCGCGGCCGAGCCCGCGCTCGAGCGGCTGAAGGAGGAGCGTTTCGACGTCATCATCACCGACCTGAAGATGAAGGGCATCGACGGCATGGAGCTTCTGAAGACCGTGAAGTCGCTCTACCCGGACGTGCACGTGATCATGATCACGGCCTACGCCCAGCTGAACACGGCCATCGAGGCCTTTCGCGGCCAGGTGCACGACTTCTACCCCAAGCCCTTCAAGATCAAGGACCTGCTCGCCTCCGTGGAGCGGGCCCTGGCCGAGCAGCAGGCCGCGCGCGAGGCGGAATAGGCCGCGCGCGTCCTCCGCGTCCCGAACGCGGCGGACGCGGCGCGGTTTTGCATCGGGGGTGTACTTTTCTCGGGATATGGGCTTGACGACCAGGTCGGGAAAGGGTAAATCGCTCCTTCTCTTTTCGTGGAGGAAGTCATGTTCGCGATTATCGAAACGGGCGGCAAGCAGTATCGCGTCGAGGAAGGTCGGCATTTCAATGTCGAGCGCGTCGATGCGGAGGCCGGTGCCGAATTCGTTCTGGAAAAGGTTCTTCTGGTGAACAACGGCGGAAACGTGACCGTGGGCGCGCCCTACGTCGAGTCCGCCAAGGTGACGTGCGAGGTGCTCGAGCACGGTCGCGGCGAGAAGGTCGTGATCTTCAAGAAGCGCCGTCGCAAGGACTCCGCCGTCAAGCGCGGCCACCGTCAGGAGTTCACCACCCTGAAAGTCAAGGCCATCAGCGCCTAAAGGATCAGGAGGACGCAATGGCTCACAAAAAAGCAGGCGGCAGTTCGCGCAACGGTCGCGACAGCGCCGGACAGCGTCGTGGCGTGAAGCGCTTCGGCGGCCAGAAGGTCCTGGCCGGCAACGTGCTCGTGCGTCAGCTCGGCACCAAGGTCCACCCCGGCGACGGCGTGGGCATGGGCCGCGACTTCACCCTCTTCGCCCTGGTCGAAGGCGTGGTGCGCTACGAGACCTATCGCCGCAACAACAGGGTCAAGACCCGCGTGCACGTGGAGCCCGTCCCGGCGTAAGCCCGGACGGCCGCCCCATACGTCTTGAACGCGCCGACGAGAAAGGGCGGGGGCCGCTGGCTCCCCGCCCTTTTCGCGTTCGCCGCGCACGGCCCTGCCGCGCCCGGCACCCCGCGCTCCGCAACCGCGCCCCAGGACCCGAAACCCTCGGAGCACCCATGCGCATCCTTCTCGTCCTCGCCCATCCCGCGCCCGGCAGCCTGAACCACGCCATAGCCGACGCAGCGCGGCAGGCCCTCGTCCAGGCGGGACACGAGGTGGATTTCCACGACCTCTGTGCCGAAGGCTTCGACCCCCACCTGCCAGGCCCGGAGATCCCGCGCGGCGCGAGCCTGCCCGCGGACCTCGCCCGCCGTTGCGCGGAGCTGGCCGAGGCCGAGGGCATCGTCATCGTGCACCCCAACTGGTGGGGCATGCCCCCGGCCGTGCTCACCGGCTGGGTGGACCGCGTGGTGCGGCCCGGCACGGCCTACGAGTTCGTCGAGGGCGACTCGGGCGAGGGCGTGCCCTGCGGCCTGCTCAAGGCCCGCTGGGCAGCGGTCTTCAACACCTCCAACACCTTTCCCGATCGCGAGGCCGCCGTGTTCGGCGATCCCCTCGAGCGCATCTGGAAGGACTGCGTCTTCGGCCTGTGCGGCGTGAACGACGTGACGCGACGGACCTTCTCCGTGGTCGTGACCTCGACCCCGGAGGAGCGCGAGGCCTGGCTGGCCGAGGTCCGCGCCACCGTCACCGCCCTGGCCGGACGGCGCTGAACGGCGCACGGACCGTGGCCGTCTGACGGGTCTATGCCCGAGGCGGCCCCTGTGCTAAGGAAATCTCCATGCGATTCGTCGACGAAGCGACCATCACCGCCAAGGCGGGCAACGGCGGCCACGGCTGCGTCTCCTTCCGCCGCGAGAAGTACATCCCCCGGGGCGGCCCCAACGGCGGCGACGGCGGCGACGGCGGCGACGTCATCCTGCGCGCCTCCCCCCGCCTGCTCACCCTCTACGACTTCCGCATGAAGCGGGTCTACGAGGCCGAGAACGGGCGGCCGGGCCAGGGCAGCCAGATGTACGGCCGCGCGGGCCAGGACCTGGTCATCGAGGTGCCCGTGGGCACCCTGGTCTACGAGATCATCGACCCCGCCGCCAAGGACGCGGCCGCCAAGGCCGAGGGCGGCGCCAAGGGCGCCGTCCCCCCGCAGCCGCGCTACGTGCCCGACGCCCCCATGGCCATCGAGGAAGACGACGCGCCCGACGAGGAGGAAGCGCCCGAGGCCGCCGACTCCGACGAGTCCGACGACGCGCCCCGCGCCTGGAACCCCTACGCCAGGGACGTGCCCAAGACGCTGCTCGCGGACCTCTCCGAGCCGGGCCAGGAATACGTGGTCGCGCGCGGCGGGCGCGGCGGCAAGGGCAACGAGCACTTCAAGTCCTCCACCATGCGCGCCCCGCGCTTCGCCCAGCCGGGCGAGGGCGGCGAGCAGCGCCGCCTGCGCCTGGAGCTCAAGATCCTGGCCGACGTCGGCCTCGTGGGCCTGCCCAACGCGGGCAAGTCCACCTTCATCTCCGCCGTCTCGCGCGCCAGGCCCAAGATCGCGGCCTACCCCTTCACCACCCTGGTGCCCAACCTCGGCGTGGTCGACGACGACATCGGCCGCCAGCTCGTCATCGCCGACATCCCCGGCCTGGTCGAGGGCGCGCACGAGGGCCTCGGCCTCGGCCACACCTTCCTCAAGCACGTGGAGCGCACGCGCATCCTGGTGCACCTCCTGGCCGCCGAGGAGACCGTGGGCGACGCTCCCTTCGCGGGCTTCGACCTGATCGACGAGGAGCTGGCCCGCTTCTCGCCCGCCCTGGCCGAAAAGCCCCAGATCAGGGTCATCAACAAGATCGACACCCTCACCCCGGACGAGCTCGCCGGCCTGCGCGAGGCGGCCGAGTCCGAGGGACGCTCCCTGCGCTTCATCTCCGCCATGCGCGGCGACGGCGTGGACGAGCTCATGGACGAGGTCTGGCGGCTGGCCAAGCCCCTGCCGTCGTCCGAGTCTTCCGATCCCGAGGCATCCGAAACGGACACGCAGGCCGACGAGGCCCGCAAACCCTGAGCCGCGGGCGCACGCCCACCGGGAGCCTTCCATGCACGTAGACGACACTTCGGACTGGCGCGACGCGAAGCGCCGAATCCTCGAGAACTGCGAGCGCGTGGTCATCAAGGTCGGCAGCGCCGTCCTGACCTCGGACAGGGGCCTGGACCTGCGCGTGGTCAACCGCCTGGCCGACCAGATCGCCGTGCTCCACGACAAGGGCATGGAGGTGGTCATCGTCACCTCCGGCGCCGTGGCCGCGGGCAGGCGCGCCATCATGCACTGCAAGGGCTGCCGCGACGAGGGCTCCCTGCCCGCGCGCCAGGCCGTGTCCGCCATCGGCCAGTCGCGCCTCATGCACGAGTACGACGAGGCCTTCTTCCGCTACGGCAAGACCACGGCCCAGATCCTGCTCACCCGCGCCGACTTCGAGGACCGCGCCCGCTTCCTCAACGCCCGCAACACCCTGCGCACCCTGCTCGACTGGCGCGTCATCCCCATCATCAACGAGAACGACACCGTGGCCGTGGCCGAGCTCAAGTTCGGCGACAACGACACCCTGGCCTCCATGGTCCTCTCCCTGGTCGAGGCCGACCTCTTCGTCAACCTGACCAGCGCCAAGGGCGTCTTCTCCGAGAATCCCGAGAAGAACCCCGCCGCCAAGCCCCTGCCCGTCATCGAGCACATCGCGGACCTCGACATCGAGGCCATGTGCAGCGGCAAGACCGCCGTGGGCAGCGGCGGCATGTACTCCAAGCTCCTGGCCGCGCGCCGCGCCGCCCAGCTCGCCGTGCCCACCCTCATCGTCTCCGGGCTCACCCCCTTCGCCCTGGAAAAGGCCTTCGAGGACGACGAGTCCGGCACCCTGGTCCTGCCCGCCGAGCACGCCGTCTCCCGCCGCAAGTTCTGGCTCGCCTACCACACCCGGCCCGCGGGCCAGGTCTGGATCGACCAGGGAGCCGCCACCGCGCTGCGCGACCGCGGCAAGAGCCTGCTCGCCGCGGGCGTCACCCGCGTGGAGAACGACTTCAACGAGGGCAGCCTCGTGCGCATCCTCGACTTCCAGGGCCAGACCATCGGCGTCGGCCTGTCCAACTACTCCGGCAAGGACCTGCAGACCATCATGGGCCTCAAAACCGACGACATCGCCCGCGTCCTCGGCCCCGGCCTCTACGCCGAAGTCATCCACCGCGACAACATGCTCCTCGACCCCGCCCTGTAGGCGGAGGCGAGGAGAGAGAAGAGAAAGCGAAAGGCAGAGCGGTTCAGCAGGAATGCCGAGACCGGGAGCTAATCTCGTATGCCGTCTTCTGCTTGA